>JBIPOM010000010.1:0-30115 GCA_044379175.1 Flavobacterium sp.
GCTATCATTTGAGCATCATCATCCCACAAAAACATATGATGATAATATTGATCAAATTTATCTAAATCAATGGCTTCATTTGTGCCTTCGCCAACTTCTCTAAAAGTAATTTCTCGTAAACGACCAATTTCGTGTAAAATATTTGGTATTTTTTCGGCAGTTACTAAAAACACTTTATAGTTTTTACTTTGTAATAATTGGTAATCGCCTTCTTTTAAGAAATTAATTTCTTGAATAATTTGTTCATGATTGGCTGGCTTAACAATTTGTTTCGCTGCTTTCGGGCTGGTGAATTTTGGAAATGTTAACTTAAAGTTTTCATCTTCAAATGAATTTGAAAGCATGTATGTTTTTTTTCTTAAAAACTCTCCAAATTCTGGAATACTTTCGTGTTCACTAAGTTCATTAACCGAAATTGGTTTTCCAATTCTAACTTTAATTATTCTGTTTTTTTGAGTTAATAATTCGCTAGGTAATTTAGCAGTCCGTAATGTGTCGTTAAGTTTAGACAAACTATAGAATAATTTACTGTTTTGGGCATGAAAATAAATTGGTACTACAGGGACTTTTGCTTTTTTAATTATTTTTAATGCGCCTTCTTCCCATGGTTTATCAACAATAAGTTTACCGTCTTTATAAGTGGAAACCTCTCCAGCAGGAAAAATCCCTAAAGGTTTACCGTCACTTAAATGGCGCAATGTTTCTTTAATTCCAATTACACTAGATTTGGCATCTTTATGATTTTCAAAAGGATTAACCGGCATAATATAGGGCTTCATTGGTTCAATCCTGTGCAACAAAAAATTAGCAATTATTTTGAAATTGGGTTCACGTTCTAGCATTAATTTTAGCAACAAAATACCGTCTATTCCTCCTAATGGATGATTTGAAATAGTAATATAAGCACCTTCTTTTGGCAAACGTTTCAAATCTTCTTCTGGTATTTCAAATTTAATTTGAAACTCATCCAAAATAGCATTTAAAAATTCTAAATCACTTAAATGTTTATTTCTATTGTAAATTTTATTAAGCGTAGAAATCTTTAGTACTTTCATGAGTAACCACCCAGAAAAAGTTCCAACAAAACCATATTTGTCCGTTTTTATAGCTTTGGCTACTTCTTTCGCAGAAACTAATCCCATTTAATTGTTTTTTGACAGAGAAACAAAGATAACAAATCTATTTAATTTCTTTATAACTTGCTTAAACTATTGCTAACAATTTAATAATTGACATTAATTATTAAATTTTTTATAAAATACTAACCTAATGTTATACTTTATTGAAAACTTTTTCTAATTTTGAGAATTAGATTTTATTGAGAACAAATTTCTTAAAATGAAATTTTTCAAATAAATGTAATGTTTCAAACAATTTTAATATTTAAATTAGTTAATGAAAATTATTTCATATAATGTTAACGGAATTAGAGCTGCAATAACTAAAGGATTTATTGATTGGTTGCAAAGTGCTAATCCAGATGTAATTTGTTTGCAAGAAATCAAAGCTACGGAAGATCAAATCCCCACAGATATCATAAAAGAAGCTGGATATCCATTTCAATATTATTTTTCTGCACAAAAAAAAGGATATAGTGGTGTTGCTATTTTATGTAAAACAGAACCTAAAAATATCGTTTATGGAACGGGTATAGAAAGTATGGATTTTGAAGGTAGAAATGTCCGTGTAGATTTTGAAAACCTTTCCGTAATGAGCATGTATTTGCCTTCTGGAACCAATTCGGACCGATTGGGATATAAATTTCAATACATGGATGAAATCCAGGACTATATTATTAACTTACGAAATGATATTCCGCAGTTAGTAGTTTGTGGTGATTATAACATTTGTCATGAAGCAATCGATATTCATAATCCGAAAGGAAACGAAAAAACATCAGGATTTTTACCTGAAGAACGTGCTTGGTTGGACGGTTTTATGAAGACAGGTATGATTGATACGTTTCGTCATTTAAATAAAGAACCGCATAATTATAGTTGGTGGAGTTACAGAGCAAATGCACGAAATAATAATAAAGGTTGGCGAATTGATTACTGTTTAGCCGCCGAACCTTTAAGAGATAAAATAAAAAGAGCCTTAATTTTACCAGAAGCCAAACATTCAGATCATTGTCCGGTTTTGGTAGAAATAGAGTAGTAAAAAACAATAAATTTAATAAAGCATACAACCAAATTGGAAAATAAAACGTCTAAAATAAATAATAATAACCGATTCGAAAACAATCAAATATAGAAACAGATGATAAGAAAAATCACATTAGGATTAGTGATATTAAGCATGAGTACATCTTGTGTTTCAAAAAAAATCTATCAAGATTTAGAAAACAAATTTGCCGATTTAAAAAAAGAACGCAACTCGTTAGCAGATGAAAATGAAGGGCTAAAAACAAGTAACACTTCGCTTCAAACCGATTTAAATAAATACAAAACAGAAGCAGAAAAACTAAAAGCAGAACGCGATAAATTAGCTGCTGATTATGCTGCTACAAAGAAAAGTTTAGACAACTTAAAATCGTCTTACGACGCATTAGAGAAAGACAGTAACGAAGCTTTAGATGCGAATATTAAAAAAAATCGTGAATTGTTAGCTGAATTAGAAGCCAAACAAAAAGCTATGGTTGCTGAACAAGATAAATTAAATAAATTGAAAGCAGATTTATTAAAATCATCAACTCGTTTAGCAGAATTAGAAAAAATTATGGCCGACAAAGAAGCGGCTATGAAAAAATTAAAAGAGACTTTATCTAAGTCGCTTAAAGCGTTTGAAGGAAAAGGATTAACCGTTACTGAAAGAGATGGGAAAGTGTATGTTTCTATGGAAAATAAATTACTTTTCGAATCTGGAAGTTGGACTGTAGGAACAGAAGGTAAAAAAGCAGTAGATTTAGTAGGGAAAGTGTTAGGAGATAATCCGGACATTTCAGTGCTTATTGAAGGACACACAGATAATGACAAAATTATAGGTTCTATTGGTGGTGGCGTAGAAAATAACTGGGATTTATCTACCAAACGTGCAACAGCAATTGTAACTATTTTATCGGCAAATGCTAAAGTGAAAAAAGAAAATTTAACAGCTGCAGGTCGTGGTGAGTTTGCTCCTTTATTGTCAAATGAAACCGCAGAAGGAAAAGCAAAAAACCGTAGAATTGAATTTATTTTAACTCCAAAATTAGACGAATTATCTAAGTTGTTAAACGAGATGTAAGATTTTAATTAAAAAAATAATTTAAACCTAACAGTTTTCGAATTGTTAGGTTTTTTTAATAATTAAGTTATGATACGAATAATTGTTTTTCTTCTTTTTTTTGTAAGTAGTAGTGGTCTCTCTCAAAACTATAATTTTATTCCAAAAGAATTTAAAGAAATAAACGACAAAGATTTTTTTAAAATTGCCAGTTCTGACACGCTGAAACTAGTAAAAGTGTATTTAGAAAATGGAACAGAGTTTACTTCAAAAATAAAAGATTCTTTACAAAGTAATAAATTACCTGTATCCTTTTCAAAAAACTATTTTCTTAATGAAAGCAAAAAACAATTTTACATAGTATATAAAACAATTTCAGAAATTGAACGAAAGCAAAAAGAAGTAGAAAGGAAAGTTGAAACTACTAATAATCGAAAAAAATATAAGTTACAAGACGGGACTGTTTTAAAAGAATTAAATTTTAAAGATAGTAATGGAAACAGTATTTCTTTAGATAGCTTAAAAGGAAAAGTAATTGTTTTGAATTTTTGGTTTATTGGTTGCAAACCTTGTGTAGAGGAAATTCCCGATTTAAATAGAATTCAAGAAAAATATAAAGATGATAATGTTGAATTTTTAGCGGTTACCTTCGATTCTAAAAAAAAATTAGAGGAATTTGTAAAGAAAAAACCGTTTAACTTTACTCTTGTTCCAGATGGTATGAAAATTATAAGACAGTTTTATGTTAATTCATATCCGACAACTATGATTATAGATAAGGATAGAAAAATACATCTTGTAGATGATTTATTAGTTTTTGATCTGATGAATAAAATTGAAAAAATGATTAAACAATTTTTATAAATTTTCAATCACAATAATATAAAGACCAACATCTATTGGTCGTTTACTTAAAAAAAAACAAAAAAAATCTACATAAAGTATTTTCTCATTGAAAAAATCAATACAGCATGCTTTTAAGTGCACTTATTTGCAGAGAGGAAGGGATTCGAACCCTCGATATGTTGCCATATACACGCTTTCCAAGCGTGCGCCTTCAGCCACTCGGCCACCTCTCTAGTTTAATCATTCATTTCACCTCGCAACGAGGTTTCAAAAATAGTCTTAAATACTGAATTAGCCACGTTTTGTCCTAATAAATACATTAATTTTGTTATTGCAGCTTCAGTAGTAATGTTTTTTCCGGATATCAATCCAATTTCTTTTAAGCGTGTACTAGTTTCATAAGCTCCCATTAAAACGCCTCCACCGCTACATTGTGTTACGTTAATTACATGAATACCACGTTGTATGGCGTTTTCAATTTCATTAATAAACCAATTTTCCATTGGTGCATTTCCTGAGCCATAGGTTTCTAAAACTACTCCTTTTAAATTTGGTGTGTGTAAAATAGCGTGTAAAATACTTTTATTTATACCAGGAAATAATTTTAAAATTAATACATTATCATCAAATTTAGTATTAACTTTTAAATTTTTAGAAACTTTTTCCTTTAGAAGTACATCATTATTAACGTTTAAATGTACACCTGACTCTACAAGTTCAGGAAAATTTGGCGAGGTAAATGCATTAAAATGTTCAGCACTAATTTTCGTTGTGCGGTTTCCGCGATATAATTTATATTCAAAATAAAGTGATACTTCCTGAATAACTGGTTTTCCTTTTTCTTGCAAAGAAGCAATTTGAATAGCGGTAATTAGGTTTTCTTTTGCATCTGTACGTAAATCACCAATTGGGAGTTGTGAGCCAGTAAATACAATTGGTTTATTTAAATTTTCGAACATAAAACTTAATGCAGAAGCACTATAAGACATTGTATCCGAACCATGAAGTACCACAAATCCATCAAAAGTTATATAGTTTTTTTCAATAATTTCTGCCATTTTTTGCCAATCAGAAATTTGCATATTAGACGAGTCAATTGGCTTTTCAAATGAAACGGTTTCAATAGTACAATCTAATAATTTAAGTTCGGGTATGCCTTTTATTAGTTTTTTAAAATTAAAAGCTTTTAGCGTTCCAGTATTGACATCTTTAATCATACCAATAGTTCCGCCGGTGTAAATTAATAAAATAGTTGGCTTTTGATTTGCTTCCAAATTATTAGTATTTTAATTTATTAATGACAGGATTGGCATACATAGCTAAGAAACTTTCTTTCATTTTTATGTCATCCGCATTTATTCTTAACTCTAATCTACGTTCAAAAAGTTGTTTTTCTTTTTCAGTATATTTTTCAGAATAATGATCGGTGTTATTAAGTAAATCGAAAGCTATATAATTAGTTGGCCAAAGATTATACGATTGCAATATTGAATCGTCAATAACTTGAGCTAAAGCGAACATTTGTTTGTTAGAATTTGTGGTTTCTTCAGAAATGGCATCTAGTTCTTTTTCTAAAATGTCGCCAACATGAATGTGAATACGTTTTTTTTGACCAATAATGCCGCTTAAAAGCGTAATGAAATCTTCGTTTTTTTCTTTCGTGTAAATTTCGTCATTGGCTTCAGCCATTAATTGCGGAATTTTAAGTGCATCGGTTGGGTCGTATTCATAAGAAATAGAAACGGGAACAATTTTTATTTTCTTAAAGAAATCCATATTGTTTTTTTCGTCCGAAGCCATGGCAATCATCTTTAAAACACCAGAATGCGTGGCATCATTTCCATCTTTTGTTCTTCCTTCACGTTGTGCTATCCATACCGAACGATTTTCTTTAGCAATTAATCGATACATGTATTCTGATAATAATTTAGAACTTTCTAATAACTCTCTTGGGGAAAGATTTCGTTGGACTAAAAAATTTCTATTTAGTTTTGATAGCATTAGTAAAAAATCTTTTTTTACTAAATTATCCCCTATGGCAGAGGCGGTCATTACTAAGCCATGTTCGTGTAAACAAACGTTTAATAAAGAGGTGTCTAAAATAATATCTCTATGATTTGAAATAAAAAAATAAGAGGTATTTGGCTCTAATTTTTCAAATCCTGAAGTAGAAAGCCCGTCAGAACTTTTTTCTAATATTTTTTTTATAGCGTGATAAGCAAAGTTAATTTGAAAATCTCTAATGGAATGTGTTCGAAGTAATTGATCTTTCCAAACGTTTTCTTCCACATTAGGATACGCAAAACCTACCAATGCTTTCATCATAGGATGATTAATTGAAGCACGAATGGCATCGTTTACTTCAGCATCATAATAGGGGCGTATTTTATCAAATTTCGACATAATTTATTTTAGAACTACAAAAAAACGAAAAAATAAGTAATAATACGTTAACAAATTTTAAAATCCGAATATTTCTTTACTGCTTTGTGTGGTAATTGCTGCTATTTCTTCAATTGGCAACTGATAAATTTCTGATATTTTTTTAGCTATTATTTTGATATAACTACTTTCATTGCGTTTCCCTCTAAAAGGTACGGGTGCTAAATAGGGTGCGTCGGTTTCTAAAACAATATGTTTGAGGTCAATTTTATTTAAATACGTATCAATTTTACCATTTTTAAAAGTAGCTACGCCGCCAATTCCTAATTTCATGCCGCAAGAAATGGCTTTTTGCGCTTGATTGAAATCCCCTGTAAAACAATGGAAAATTCCCCATAATTCGGCTGATTTTTCTTGGTCTAAAATTTCAAAAACTTCATTAAAAGCGGCTCTACAATGAATATTTATAGGTAGTTTATATTGTTTAGCGAGTTGTATTTGCTTTACAAAAACGTCTTGTTGTTGTTTTAAAAACGTCTTGTCCCAAAATAAATCAATTCCAATTTCTCCAATTGCTGCAAATTTTCTATTAGCTAATTCGGTAATAACATGTGCTAATTCTTCTTCGTAATTTTCATTTACATAACAGGGATGTAAACCCATCATTAAAAATACATTTTCTGGATATTGTGCTTCTAAAGCATACATTTTCTGAGTATAACTGCTATCTATGGAAGGTACAAAAAGTCTAGAAACGCCTGAATCAATTGCACTTTGAATCATTTTTTCTCTGTCTTCAGAAAATTCTCCAGAATATAAATGGGTATGTGTATCGGTTAAAATCATTTTATTTTTTTAATAAACCATTAAATTACAACCTCTTAGATCAGAATTATCAAATCTTCCTAATACTTCAAAAGTCATATTGTGGTGTTTTTTTCCTAAATCTTGCGTAGCGATAAATGAACAGGAATTAATATTCGCTAAATCAATCACATTTATCCCACCGGTTTTTCCATTTTCAACATATTGTAAAGCGTCTTCTGGGTCTCTTATTAGTACATCCATCCATAATGGACATTCAAAAACACCGTTCCCTAACGAGTAGGCTTGTGATAATAGTTCGGTCATTCCATATTCCGAATGTATGGTGTTCACTCCAAATCCTTCGCTAAGCGTTTGGTGCAATTCTTCTCGTATGATTTCTTTTCGCTTGCCTTTCATACCGCCAGTTTCCATAACGATGGTATTTTTTAAGTTGAATTTTTTGTATTCAATTAAATCTAACAAAGCATATGTAACACCAATTAATATAATATTCTGACCTTCATTTTCTAGTTCGATAATTTTATTGGCAAGTTGTTCCAGATTATTTAAATAGAAACCACTGTCTTTATGACTGCTTTTGGCAATCAAATCATTTACCATATAAATTAACGAAGAACCTTCTCTTTCTAAATAGGATGGAAGTAAAGCTAACACACAATATTCTTGAATATTTCCATAAAATTGAGCGAATGCAAGGGTGTAGCTATTTTCGTATACCGAAATATCTGTAACAAGATGTTGACTTGTAATAGCGTCTGTTGTACCACTACTGGTAAAAATTGCTTCTGCTTGTTTAAAATTAGAAACAATTGTTTCCGATTTAAAAAATTGTATGGGTAAAAATGGAATCGTATTTATTTGTTTGACATTACTTGGGCTTTTTCCTAAATGATTACAAAATGCTTGATACACTTTGTTGTTTTCGTATTGATAACGAAAAACTTTTAAAGTAATTTTTTCAAATTCTTTTTTAGAGGAAATAGCAAAAATGTCTTCTTGTGAAATCATATTACAAAAGTAGAAAAAGAATATTAGTTGTAAGTATCTTTTCTAGTTTTTGGGTATTAAAAAAGCACCAACATTAGTTGGTGCTTTACTTTATTTGTCATCCTGAACTTGTTTCAGGATCTATAATTATTCAATAATTAATTTTTTAGTTGACGTTTTTCCATTTTCAGTAACTTTTACAATGTACATACCTGGAGTTAAACCAGAAATATTTACAGCATTATTACTTACTTTAGAATTAATTACTTCTTTTCCTAAAACATTTATTATAGATACATTAATATCACTATTTAAAGCCGTTTCAATAAATAAATTATTTTTCGCTGGATTAGGATACATTTTCAATCCGTCAATTTGAGAGAAAGATTGACTTGTTAATGTGAAGTTGGGAGTAGTTGTGATTGATAATTCATCTAATGTCATTGCAGGTGTTGAAGTAGCACTATCTTGTCTGAAAATGAAGTTAGCAATGCTTGTTAAAGCTATTGCAGGTGTAGTTGAAATAGTTGCACTAGCAGAACCTCCAACTGTTGGGTTTTCATATAAAGCTAATAGATTATTTGTGAAATTATAACCTAATACTAAATATTGTGTGGTGTTTACGTTGTATAAATTTGGCGACCAAACAATATCTGCTGCTAAAGTAGTAGTACTTATTCCATATTGGAATTGAGTTCCGTTTAATTTTAACCAAATTTTCCCAGAATATACATTTGTTGCATTTGAAAAAGTAGCAAAATAGGTTGAGCCCGTTGTAGATATACCCGTTAAATCAGTAACTTTAATTAAAAATGAAGCGTAAATAGTACCAGTTGTAGTGTCTGTAAAAGGTAATAAAGTATCACTTCCAGTGCCTGCTAAAGCTACTGAATTTCCTGTTGCAGTAATACCTGTGTAAGACAAGTTACCAGCAACAGCTAAAATTTCATCTGATCCAGCTGAAGTGTTTTTCCACATTTGTGAAAAGTTAAGTGCTGAACCAACGGTGTAATTAAATGACTCGTTTACTGGTACTGAATTTGTGCCAATACAACTATCTGGACTTGTTATATTAAATGTAAACGAACAAGATGGTCCAGAAGCAATTATTACAGTAGAAGTTCCTAAAATACTTTCGTTGTATGTTAAAATAACACTCCCTGTTGCCGCAGTTGAAGGATTGTCTCCTGATATTGTAGCCCCAGTAGCTGTTATCGCATAAGTACCTGTTCCTCCACCGGTAAATGGAATAGTTACCGTATAGTTATCTAATGCTGAAGTTGAAGCAACACAAGCGATTACTGGAGTTCCCAATACTAAAGTGCAAGAAGCTGATACCACAGCTAATTTAACATCGTCAATTCTCATTTGAGCAGTTGCTGGTTGTGTAAATCTTAGTGACAAAGTAGTTGAAGCTGGGATTTGACCTCCAGGAATTGTAACTAAATTCCATGATGTATTTGTGTTATTAGTAAAAGTAATTGGAGTCCAATTTGTTCCATCTGTAGATTTTTCCACAACCAATTGAGTTGAGGTTGAACCTGTAACATATCCAAAAGACAATTGAATGTCTGAAGCAGTAAAGTTTGAAGTGTTAATTCCACTTATTATTAAGTTTCTACCAGCAGTACTGGTTAAAAATACATTACCGGATCCTGAAGCACCAACATATCCTGTTGAAGCAGAGGAAGTTCTTACATCTCCAGATCCAGTATAAAGTATTGGAGAAGGATTTTGAAACGTAGCTGGAGCAGTACCAGTGGTATAGGCTGGAAATAATGTAGTTCCAGTTGGGGTTCCAAAATTTTCGGAATAAATAGTTTGCCCAAAACTAGAAATAGTTAATAAACAAGCAAGTAAAAAGTAAATTTTTTTCATTTTTTTAGAAATTAAATTGAGTACAAATATAGAAACAAAATTAATTTTCGGAACCATTAGTCTCCTAAAATTAATGTAAATTTAATAAAGATAAATCAATAACTAATTAACAATCAGTTTTCTGGTGGCAGATGCTTCGCCCTCTTTGATTTTAATGATGTAAACACCAGGGTTTAAATTAGAAATATTTAATTCTTTAGTGTATAAAACAGTATCTATCACTTTTTTACCTAACACATCAAAAATTTCCACTTTTTTGTCTAAATTTAATCTTGAAGTGATGTAAACTTTTCCCGTATTGTTAGGGTTTGGGTACAAACTTAATCCTTCAATAGTAGGTTCTTGTGTTTTAGATGAAGTGTTGTTTTTGCTTTCTTGAGCCACAGCACCAACACTAAATGATAAGAAGAATAGGATAATATAAATGTAATTTTTTGACATAATTTGGATATATGAGGTAAATTTATAAAATAATTATCAATTAATATACCAAAAATGAAGAAAAATTTTTTCATTTAATAAAATAGTAATTCTTTAAGCTAATTTAGTGTATGGTTTTTTTGAAGATTTCTTATTTTTTTTAGCGCTACTTTATTTTTTCTTAAAAAAACACTAATTTTTTTATCAAATTCTTCGAAGATTTTTTTTAAGATGTATATTTGCAATAGAAAAACAGTAAAAAAAATATAATTATGAGTCAAAGTGTTACAGCATTTTTAGGCGAAGTAGCTAAAAGAAATGCAAACGAACCAGAATTTATGCAAGCCGTAAGAGAAGTGGCTGAAACCGTAATTCCTTTTATTGAGGCAAATCCAAAATACCAAGGCAAAATGTTATTGGAAAGAATGGTGGAACCAGAAAGAGTAATTATGTTCCGTGTAGCTTGGATAGACGACAAAGGAGCAACTCAAGTAAACAGAGGTTTTAGAATTCAAATGAATTCGGCAATTGGGCCATATAAAGGAGGAATTCGTTTTCATCCATCTGTAAATTTAAGTATTTTAAAATTCTTGGCTTTTGAACAAGTTTTCAAAAATTCCTTAACTACATTACCAATGGGTGGTGGAAAAGGGGGTGCCGATTTCGATCCAAAAGGAAAATCAGATGTAGAAATTATGAGATTTTGTCAAGCGTTTATGACAGAATTATCTAAACATATTGGTGCAGATACTGATGTTCCAGCTGGTGATATTGGTGTTGGAGGTCGTGAAGTTGGTTATATGTTTGGTCAATATAAAAGATTAAGAAATGAATTTACTGGTGTATTAACTGGTAAAGGAATTTCTTTTGGAGGTTCACTTATTCGTCCTGAAGCAACAGGTTACGGAGATGTGTATTTCGCAGATAGCATGTTAAAAACTAAAGGTAAAAGTTTTGCCGGACAAACCGTTGTGGTTTCTGGTTCTGGAAACGTGGCACAATATGCTGCAGAAAAAGCAACTCAATTAGGTGGTAAAGTAGTAACTATGTCAGATTCTTCTGGTTATATTTATGACGAAGCTGGTATTGATGCTGAAAAATTAGCGTATGTAATGGAAATTAAAAACGTAAATTACGGAAGAATTTCAGATTACGTTAAAAAATATCCAGCAGCAAAATTTGTAGAAGGAAAACGTCCTTGGGAGGTAAAATGTGATATCGCTTTACCATGTGCTACTCAAAATGAATTAAACGAGGAGGAAGCAAAAACATTAGTTGCTAACGGATGTTTCTGTGTTGCTGAAGGTGCAAATATGCCAACTACTCCAGAAGCAGTTATTGTGTTTCAAAACGCAAAAATATTATTTGCGCCAGGAAAAGCATCTAATGCTGGTGGTGTAGCCACTTCAGGTTTAGAAATGTCGCAAAATTCTTTACGTTTAAGCTGGTCTTCAGAAGAAGTAGACGAGAGATTAAAAGTAATTATGAAAAACATCCACGAAGCATGTGTAAAATATGGTTCAGACGGAAATGGTTATGTAGATTACGTTAAAGGTGCAAATATTGCAGGATTCGTAAAAGTTGCAGACGCTATGTTAGGTCAAGGTGTAGTTTAATACGTGTTCAGTTTGCAGTAATTAGTAAACAGAATATTTAAAACAAAAAAGCAGTTTTCAATATGAAAACTGCTTTTTTTATACTTATAACTGAACACTAAATATTTCCTTTCCACTCTCCATAAAATTGCTCTAAATACAATTCCATAAAATCATGGCGTTTTTGGGCTATTTTTTTTCCTGTTTTGGTGTTCATTTTGTCTTTTAAAAGCAATAATTTTTCGTAAAAATGATTAATTGTGGGTGCGGTAGAGTTTTTATATTCTTCCTTAGACATTGATAAATTTGGTAAAATTTCTGGGTTATAAATAGCGCTATTTTTAAACCCACCATAATTAAACGTTCTGGCAATCCCAATAGCACCAATAGCATCCAGTCTATCGGCATCTTGAACAATTTCTAATTCTTTGGAATGAAAGTCTTTTTTGAAATTTCCACCTTTAAATGAAATATTTTCAATTATAGCCACTACATGAGTAATGATTTCTTCCGAAACATTTTCTTTTGTTAAAAAATCACGTGCAACTTTTGGACCAATGCTTTCATCTCCATTGTGAAATTTACTATCTGCAATATCGTGCAATAAAGCCGCTAATTGGACTACTTCCAAATTGCAAGTTTCTTCTTTAGCTATTAGTAAAGCATTTTTATATACACGCTCTATATGAAACCAATCATGTCCGCCTTCTGCTTTTTCCAATTGCTTTTTTACGAAATCTTCCGTGTTTTCTACTACTGACATTTTAATTTGGATAAAAAATTCCAAACTCTTTAGGAATTTGGAATTTATATTTTTACATTTTAAAAAAATTATCTAATTAAGGCAGGTGCTACCCATTTAAAAATCTGACCTTCTTCTGGAATGATTATTCTTTCAGATATTTTTTTCATTCTTTCTGGTAATTTCATTAGATAATCTCTTGCTTTTTCAGCTTCGGCGGTTAGTCCGTTGATATTTGCAATATCCCATTTCACGTTTAATTTCTCTAAAATATCAACATAATCAGAGGCAGTATATACACCAATTCTTTGAGCAGAATCTGAAAATGCTTCAAAAGCAGTACCAATTTTTTCACCTGATTCACGTAAGAAAACGGCAGGCATGGTAATTTTTTGCTTCATCATGTATTGAAACGCTAACATCATTTCGCTAGGATCTACTTTAAATATTTGATTAACAAATTCGCTATAGGCTAAATGATGACGCATTTCATCACCAGCAATTAAATTACACATTTTAAATAATTTTTTTTCACCGTATTTTTTAGCAATTAATGCTACTCTGTTGTGAGAAACAAATGTGGCTAATTCCTGAAAACTGGTATATACAAAGTTTTTGTAAGGATCTCTTCCGGTTCCAATATCAAAACCATCATTTATTAAATGTTGTGTCGTTTGTTCAATTTCTCGCATATTTACACGACCTGATAAGTACAAATATTTGTTTAAAGCATCCCCATGACGGTTTTCTTCACCTGTCCAATGACGTACCCACTTGCTCCATCCATTTCTTTCCACATTATCTACACCTTCCACATCCATCAACCATGATTCGTAGGTTGGTAAAGCTTCTTCTGTAATGGTGTCTCCAACTAATGTAACCCAAAAATCATAAGGTAAATCTTTTGAAATTTCTCTTAATTCTTTTACTTCTTCTAAAAAATTTTCTTGATTAGAATCAGGTAATAAATCGGTTGGTTGCCATATTTTTTCTACTGGAATTAAAAATTCTTCCATAAAAGAATCAATTTTCTTTTCCAATAATTGCATGACTTCAAGTCGTATGTTTTGTATTGACATGGTTTCTAATTTATATGTTTTTTTATAATTTTTTCTGTTTTTTCAAAAATTTCTTCAAACGAATAATCAGAAATCTTTAAAGGTTCATGAATTTGAAATGTTATTTTTGTTCCTAATCCTAACGGAAATTGTCCAAACCTGTTCATTTTCCAAGAATTATTTATACTAATTGGAACAAAATAGGCGTCTGGAGCAAATTTGTAAAGCATTTTTAAGCCATTTGTTGCAAATTCTTTAGGAATTCCAGTTTTACTTCTTGTCCCTTCTGGGAAAATTACCATCGAACGATTTGTATTATTGATGTATTCTCCAGCTTTTTTTATTTCTACCAAAGCTTGTTTCCCGTCTTTTCTATCAATTAATGCAGATCCACCAATTCTCAGATTTAAAGAAACACTTGGAATGCCTTTTCCAAGTTCTTTTTTACTTATAAATTTAGGATGCACAGTTCTTAAAAACCAAATAATTGGTATAATATCGTGCATACTTTGATGATTACAAACTAAAATTAAAGGTTTGTTTTTTGGTAATTTTTCTATACCGGTCCATGAATATGTAGTTCCCAATATATGAGAAGTTCTTAATAGAAAAAAATTTAAAACCGCTACAGATATTCTGTGTGCATTATACCCAAATACATGGAAACATACCAATTGAATAGGATGAAAAATAAGCAACCAAAATAAAAAAACTATTGCATATAGTACCGATAATGGATACGAAATAATTTTTTGCATACCTTTTTTGTATTAAACGTTGTCAAAGATATGCGTTATAAATAAAAAAAACCACCAATTAGGCGGTTTTTATAGTATGCTTGCATAGTAATTAGCAAAATTCGTTGTAGGCGTCTTTTAAGTTTTCTGCGATTAGTTCTGCTGGTCGGCCTTCAATATGATGGCGTTCTAACATATGAACCAATTCGCCGTCTTTAAATAAAGCCATACATGGCGAAGATGGAGGAAAAGGAAACATATGTTCTCTTGCTTTGTCAACTGCTTCTTTGTCAACTCCTGCAAAAACAGTAACTAAATTACTTGGTTTTTTTACATTTTCTAAACTCATTTTGGCACCTGGACGCGCATTTCTAGCTGCACAACCACAAACTGAATTAACAACTACTAATGTAGTTCCTGTTTTGCTGATAGCTTGTTCAACTGTTTCAGCGGAATATAAATCTTGAAAACCTGCATCAGATAATTCTGCACGCATCGGTTTTACCATTTCTTCTGGATACATATTTTTTTAATTAACGGTTATAAAGTACAAATTTACAAAGTTTTTACTTTTACATCTATAAACTTATCATAAAGATTTGTTATCGTGTAATAAATTTCAACAAATCTTTAAAAAATGTATATTATATTTGTAGTAATTAATTTAGTTTATGAAATATTTCATTTTATTTTTTTTTAGTATTGCTACATTTAGTTTCGCACAAGAACTCAAAGATTCAGAAATTGAAACGGTAAATGTGAAAAGCAAACCCAAGATGGTTACTATCTTAAAAAGAGTAAACAAGCAATTATTGAAAAAAACCGATACAACAAGTTTTGTTTTCGATTTAAGGCAAATAAATATAAAAAATTCGGATACAATTATTAATAGAACTGAAGAACAAATTATAAAAATTACCAATTTTAACAGCACATTTTCAAAAAAGAATGTTATTGAAAATAAGGACAATTGGTTTTCTAATTTTAAAGAAATTTTTAAAGCATATTCGTCAGAAGAATCTCCAATTGGTTGGCTTTCGGGTTTTCCGATTCGTAAAAATTTAACCACTGCCGAATTAGACTTTTTTATTCATCCAAATGGTTACGAATTTAACAGAGAATGGTTAGATGAAGATGAATTATTAGTAACTTTTAAATCTAATGGTTTTTATAAAGGAAATTTCATTGTTGATAAAAATTACAATTTATTAGAATTAAATTATGAGACAGAACAACCTTATCCGTTTTTTTATACTAGTGAAGAAAGTATAGGTAAAAATCATAAATTCACTTCAAATTGGATATACCAGAGGGAAAAAGTGACTATGAATTTCGAAATTTTAAACAATAAAATGATCTTAAAATCTTTAAGTATTGAAGAAAAATTACGGGATTTTACATTTAAAAGATTTGATGAAAAAGGCGTTATTTTTACAGATGTCAATCAGTTTTACACGAATATAAAATTGGTAAATAAGAAGTTTTCTGAAGAATAATTAAAAAATTCGTTTTAATAAAGCTTTAATAAACAACCCTTTTGGACACATCCAAATGACTTGTAAATCTTCCCAAATAGAAGTTTCTTCATCTAAGAATTTAAAAATTAATGGCGCTCTTCCAGTTTTAAACATACTCGAAAAAATGGCACTTCCATATTGATTGGTTTGATACAAAATGTCTATTAATAATAAATCGTAAAACCAAAATTTATTGATTTTATGAAATTTTGTAAAATCATTTTTTGTTTGTAAAAACCTAACTAATTTTTTTGACTTTTTTACCGAATTTTTAAACGTATAACCTGTGCTGGCTTTGCTCCAACCACCAGCCGAACCTATATTTATTATGTTTTTGCTGTTATTTTTCCAAAACGGAAAACACGTCATTGGAATATTACCTTGTTCTTTTTCTACGATTTCATATTCGGTAATACCTAATTTTTTAATGTAGTTTTCAATTTCAGTTTCGTATCCTTCTTTTGAAAGTAAATCTTTTGAAAACAACGTATATTCTAATAAAGCTTCGGTTGAAGAAGTTGGCAACACATACATAAAGCGCGTATTTCCTTTTTGCGCCACAGAAAAATCCATAAAAGTTGGGCAATCTTCTGTAAAAATAGCTTCCTTACATTTGATAAACCAACCAATAAAATGCTGCTGAACCAATGGAAATTTAGTTTGCGATTTCACAAGTTCTGGGTTGTAGATGCTATTAAAAATTTGATTGCAGGTGAACGATTTAGTTTTAGTTTGAACCACACAATGATTCCCTAATTCCGAAAAATCGAGTACTTCATCTTGAAAAATTTCTATGTTTTTATGTTGTAAAATCTCATGAAATATAAGCTTATAAAAGTCAACACTTTTAATCATTTTATAAGAATACGGATCTAAATTTAATTGATTGGTGAAGTTTTCGTTTTTAAACCAAGCTCGTTGCCATTTTTTGGTACTAATTTCATCAAATAAATTTTCGGAATCCCAAAAACACCACGTTCTGTCGTTTTTGTTTTTCGTGTCGGAATCTATCAAAAGTATTTTTTTGTCTGAAAACCGACCAGTTTGAATCATTTCAAATAGAGTTAACAAAGCCGTTAAGCCGTTTCCAGTAAATATGTAATGATAGTGTTTCATTTGTTACATTCTGAAAGAAAAACCAAAAGCTGCGTAATAGCTTGGCGCATTTTTAGTAACTCCGAATCCTGATGACAAATCTAACATAAAATTATCATTAATCAAATAGGTTATACCTCCATCAATTGAGTGATTTGCAGTTGCATTTTCAGGTAAAAAGCCAAAAATTTCAATATAACTTCCTATTCTTTCTGAAATAGAATAACCTGTTGCAATTGTATAAATAAATGTAGCTTCGGGCGAGTTTCCTTCCCATTCGCTTCCTAAATTATAACTAAATGACATTTTTTCTGAAAGGGTATGTTGCATTACAAATCGAAATTCGGCCGCTGTAAATTCATTTTTATATTTTGAAGTCGCCACATTTGGTAATCCAACGTGTCCTATGAATGAAGTTTTAGGAAAAATTCCTTTTTCTTCAGCAATTTTAATTTTACAACCAACAAGCACCGGTTTTAATCCTGAAATTTCTGAGTCCAAATTTTTGTCGATTAAAAATTCAGTAATTAATCGCAATTCAAAATTATCGTTGACGCCATATTTCCACAAAGAAGACGGCAAAGTCAAGGTCTTACTATTGACATTGTTTTTTTGAAAACTGAATCCGTTTTCCACTTGAAACATTTTCTTTGGAACTAGATATGGTGTTTCTGTTTGGTCAGGTCTATCCGTTTGTATGGGTTCAATTTCTTGACTAAATGTTAAAAAAGGAATCCATATTATAATTAGAATGATTTTTTTCATGTTTAATTTTTAGACAAATCTAAAAATATTTTTTTAAATCTGTAATTTTTATTTATATTTGCTTTTCAAAGATACAAAATGACCACTTCTGAAGAAAATTATTTAAAAGTTATTTATCATTTATCAAACCTTTCACCAAAAGGGGTGAACACGAATGCTATTGCTGCGATGTTAGATACAAAAGCTTCGTCTGTAACTGATATGCTTAAAAAACTATCAGACAAAGAATGGATACATTATCAAAAATACCAAGGGGTTTTCTTAACGCAAAAGGGAAAACTAAATGCCAAATTAATAGTTAGAAAACATCGTCTATGGGAAGTTTTTTTAGTTGAAAAACTGCGTTTTTCTTGGGATGAGGTACATGAAATAGCGGAAGAATTAGAACATATTCAATCAGAAAAATTAATAAATCAACTAGATCATTTTTTAAATTATCCAAGTTTTGATCCGCACGGAGATCCTATTCCGAATGCAAAAGGAGAAATAATAAAAATAGAAAAGCAATTGGTGTCTGAAATTGAAATTGGTAAAATAATAACTTGCGTAGGAGTAAAAGATTCCTCTGTTGATTTTTTACAATATTTAAACAAACAGAATATTTCGTTAGGTACAAAAATGAAAGTGTTAGAAAAAGAACCTTTCGATGGAACACTTAAAATTGAAATTAACAATAGCGTTTTAGTTATTTCAGACAAAATTGCGAATAATTTATATGTAAAATAATTACAACACTGATTTTAGGAATATTTAAAATTTTAATAACTTCTAAAATCTGTGTTTTAAAAAAAAATAAATGTACGACGATTTAATAAAATATTTAGAAGGGATTGACCCCATTTTGGCTGCGTTTTATGCCACCATGTTTACTTGGTTTCTTACTGCCGCTGGTGCATCTTTAGTGTTCTTTTTTAAAACCATGAATCGTGCCGTTTTAGATGGCATGTTGGGTTTTACTGGAGGCGTTATGGTTGCGGCAAGTTATTGGAGTTTATTAGCTCCTGCTATTGAAATGAGTGAAGGCGAAGGTTTTATAAAAGTAATTCCAGCCGCTTCTGGTTTTTTAATGGGTGCTTTGTTTTTATTTGCTTTAGACAAAACGTTACCGCATTTGCATATTAATTTTAAAGAAACGGAAGGGATAAAATCGCCTTGGCAACGAACTACTTTGTTAGTTTTAGCCATTACTTTACATAATATTCCTGAAGGTTTAGCTGTAGGTGTTTTGTTTGGTGGGGTTGCGGCTGGTATTCCAGAAGCATCTATTGCAGGAGCGGTAACGTTAGCAATTGGTATTGGAATTCAAAATTTTCCTGAAGGAATTGCCGTTTCTATGCCTTTACGAAGAATGGGAATGAGTCGTAGAAAAAGTTTTATGTATGGACAATCGTCTGCTATTGTTGAACCTATTGCTGGTGTTTTAGGAGCGCTTGCTGTTACTTTTTTTACACCAATTTTACCTTATGCACTAGCATTTGCCGCAGGTGCGATGATTTTTGTAGTTGTAGAAGAGGTAATACCTGAAACCCAACAAGATAAAAATACCGATATTGCTACTTTAGGTTTTATTGGGGGCTTTATCGTAATGATGAGTTTAGACGTAGCTTTGGGGTAATAGACAAGTTATAAGTAAATGCCAGCGCCGAAAGTTACAAAATTATAACTTGGTGAAGCTATCCTTAGATTTTCGTAGCCTATGGAATAAAAGTAATTTTTTTGATGGTATTTCCCTCTAATTTCAAATGTATTTACGGGTTTTCCATTTATTTTACTCCAAATCATAGCGCTAGTAAAACTCACTTTTTTTGAAGCAAAAACGTCCGTATTTACTCCGTAAGAAAAACCAACTTTGTTGATATTATTTGCAATATAAGTGGCGCCGAGTGTCCAACCTAAATTAAATTTTTCAAATCGAATTCTATCGTAACCTAAATTAAATTGGTATAAAGATAAATTAGAATTGGTTTTATTAAAATTATTTCGTTCAAATAATTCTCTGTAATCGGTCTGAATATATAGATGCTGAAACGGTCTAAATTTTCCTTTTAAATGGTTCCCAAAAGAAGCCGAATTACTATATAAAAAATGATTTTCAATATCAAAACGAAGTTGTTTTTTTAAAATAGAGGTGTCATTTATTTTTTCAAAATTTCCTGATTTTCCATTAAAAAAAGGATAGGTTGAAAGGGGATTATACAGATGATTTTCTGTTCTATAATCGCCAATTGTGGTATATAAAGTAATATAAAAACCAAGTTCTACAAATAAACCTCCAATACCAAAATGGTTTTTACCTTCTTTTGAGGGAGTTGAAGGATATTCACTTTCAGGCGTCGTTTGTAGAGGCGGTCGTGTATCTTCTTTTACAGTGTTTAGCTCGGTTTTAGATTTTTCAATTTTTTGAGCATAAATGCCACTTGAAAATAGTATTAGAATAAGTAGTAATATTTTTTCTATCATAAAAAGTTTCCTTTTCATAATCAAAAATGATGCCGAGAAGTCTTTTACTTATAATAGCAATTATCACTTAATTTTTTTCTAATGTTTCTTAAAATAATTATCACTTAAAAAAACCTATTGCTATAACCAAGAAAGAGAATGTAATTATTTTTTGATTGACATTGTTTTCCTTTTTCTTGGCTATTTTTTAATTTGGGATTACAGTTTTATACCTAAAGAAACATAAAAAGTTCGCCCTTCTCCTGGAAGAATTCCAGGTCCTGGATATCCTCCTGCTCTTCTTGTAGCGTAGATTTTATCTAAAAGGTTGTTTACACCAATTCTAACATTGTAATTTTTTAAGAATTTATATTCTGACGAAAAATCCATTACTTGGTATTGCTCTAATAGCCCAGTTACTCCATTAGCAGACGCTTCAACGGTATTGTTTGCATCAGTAAAAATTTTGCCAGACATTCTGTATTGTAATGTAGATGAAAAATTACTGTTTCCCCAAGAAAGACCAAAATTATGAATGTATCTAGGGGCATTTTCAACTCTGTTTCCTGAAAGATTAGTTTCTTTAATTGTTACATTTGGAGCCGATCCAGTTGCGTTGAATATACTAAAATCAGTATAGCGGCTATCAATGAAACTGATGGAAGCAAAAAGATCAAGATTACCGTATGGTTGTTCTATTTGGAAGAAACGTGTAATATTTATATTAAAAAAACCTTCAATTCCTTTGTTTACAGTTTCTCCTAAATTTGTTCTGAATAAGAAAGTTCCTTGCATGGGGTCATTATTCATAAACTGTCTTACGCCACCTATTCTATTATTATAACTTAAATAAAACAAACTAAAATCAAAATTTAAGTAGTTTTTATAAGTCCCTCTAAAACCTAAATCAGCATTAAAACCGCTTGCGTCTTTTAAATTAGGATCAATTACATCAGTAACCGCTGGTGGGGTAAAATCTGAAAACAATACAGGTCTAAATGCTTGAGTAATATTGGCATAAATATTAGTAGATATAAATTTATATTCTAATCCTAATCCAAATAAAGGTTGGTTTCTTGCTATCGATTTAACCGGCATGGCAATATTATTACCATTATTAATGCCAAATCTTCCTTCTCCTGTATTTCTAATATATTCATACCGAACTCCTGGAGTAACACTGAATTTTTCAGATACTTTAAACTGATTTTCAGCAAAAACAGCCACGTTTTCTGTAGTGAAATCTAAATCTCTAACATATCTTCCGTCAATTGATAAATTAAAATCAGCACCTGTTGTTCCTTTTCCATCTTGAACTCTGCGTGTATTGGCTTTGTAAAGGCGCGCACCAAAAGCAAGATTATTATTAATTTTACCTATTTTGTATTTTAAAATATTACGATTTTCAATTCCAAAATTTTTATAATAGTCGCGGTCAACGCGTCTATTTGCATAATCATTAGTAGAAGGATTAATTGGATCTTCAATATTTGGTGTAGCAGTAAATCCAACACTATTTCGCTCTCCTATAACTCCAAAAAATTTGGTATTTGACGAAAAGCGATTGTTTACTTTAGTATCTAAATTAATGGCAAATACATTCCAAGGCGTACCAAACCAATTTCTCTCTCTAAATGATTGTTGTGGATTAGCATTAAATTGACTGTCAGTTAATCCGCCAGCTTGTTGCATTTTGTAATCCATATTCGTATATTCTGCAGTAAGCTTGGTTTTTTCTGTAAAATGGTAAGCTATGTAAGCATGGGTATTTCTAACAGAATACTCGCTGTTTTCTCTCCAGCCGTCGCCACTTCGCAAATGATTATAGATATAATAAGAAAATTTATTGTGTTTTCCGCCAATAGAGCTGTAGCTACTCATTAAGCCGTAACTACCTACCGTATTTTGCGATTCAAATGAAAATGGTTTTTTGGTTTCTCTCTTTAAAACGTAGTTTAACATCCCACCAAATTGAGGGCCAAATTGAAGTGCCGATCCGCCACGAACTAATTCTATTGTTTCTACCGCCTCTAATGGTGGATTATAATACGCCTCAGGGTATCCAAAAACATCAGATGAAATATCGTATCCGTTTTGTCGGGTATTCAACTCCCAACTTCTATTTGGACTTAGACCTCGAACGCCAACGTTAATTTGGATTCCGGACCCTTCATTTTCCCAAATGGTAACTCCTGGAACTCTTGAAAAAATTTCTCTGGCATTATTTGTTGTGAAATTTCCGTTAATATTGGACAATTTTAATACTTCATTTTTCTTACCCGAAAAAAGAACATTTTCTTTTATTTCTGGCATTCTTTCAGGACTTTGCTGCTTTGTTTTTATGATAACAGGTTCTATTTTATAGATAGTATCTGTGTTTGTAACTTTTTTATTTTGGCTTACTGAAACAATACTAATTAGTGTGCTTAAGACAATAAATATTTTTCTCATTTTTATTTAGATTAATTCTACACAACAAAATTAATCACTTAATTTTATTTAGACAAATTATAAATAAAAACTTTTTAAGGATTTTAAACTTTTAAATATTTTTAAATTTTTAGAGTAAATTGTAGCATAAAATTAAATTAAATTGTTAATATTTATCAAATTAAATTTAATTAGCAACACTTTTTTGAATTTTAAATATGTTATAAATCATTTTTTTTTTGAATTAGAACTATTAATGACAGCTACAATCATCGCCGCAACCTTTTTTAGTTACTTTTTTCTTCCAATAGAATTTTCTGACCAAAAAACCACTCGCTAAAGCCAAACAGATATATGTTGCTATTTCTTGTATATTCATAAATTCCAATTTTTTAAATTAAATTAATTTCTTTAATCTGCGTTTAAAAACAGTTTAAATTTAGCTTTTTTACAACAAATTAAATCAAACCTATATGCCGCATATGTGTTTAAAAACCTATTTTAGTGTTTGATAAGCAATTAGCGCTACCACATAAGCAAAACCGCTCATAAAAACCAATTGAATAATCGGCCATTTCCACGAGTTGGTTTCTTTTTTAACTATAGCAAGCGTACTTACACATTGCATTGCAAAAGCATAAAATAAAAGTAACGAAATTCCGGTTGCAAAATTAAATATTTTATTGCCATTTGCATCGAGATCTTCAGCCATTTTCATTTTTATGGTGGCTTCTTCATTTTGGTTTCCAACACTATAAATGGTGGCTAGCGTCCCAACAAATACTTCTCTAGCGGCAAATGAACTTACTACTGCAATTCCAATTTTCCAATCGTAACCTAATGGTTTTATGGCTGGCTCAATGGTTTTTCCCATAATGCCAATGTAAGAATTTTCTAATTTAAAAGCTGACACACTATTTTCAATAGTCGAAGGATTTATTTTTCGTGGGCTAGTATATACCTGTTTTTCAACGATTTCTTGCGCATTATTAAAATTTTCTCCCGGGCCGTGGGATCCTAAAAACCATAGAATAACTGATAAAGCTAAAATAATCTTACCAGCTCCAGTTACAAACGCTTTGGTTTTTTCAAGAACATTTAAGGCTACATTTTTTAATAAAGGCACCTTATAACTTGGCATTTCTACAATAAAATACGATTTGCATTTTAACTTTAGTGCCTTATTTAGCAAATAGGCCGAGCCAATTGCCACCACAAAAGCCAATAAATACAAGCCCATTAAAGTTAAGCCTTGTAAACTAAAACCTAAAAACCGTTTTTCTGGTATTATTAATGATATTAATATGGCGTAAACCGGTAATCTTGCGGAACAAGTTATAAAAGGTGTAATTAAAATTGTAATTAAACGTTCTTTCCAGTTTTCAATATTTCGCGCACTCATTATTGCAGGAATAGCACAAGCCGTTCCAGAAATTAATGGCACAATACTTTTTCCGGACAAGCCGAATTTTCGCATGATTTTATCCATTAAAAACACCACACGACTCATGTAACCGCTTTCTTCTAAAACAGAAATGAACAGAAACAAAAAGGCAATTTGTGGAATAAAAATGATAATGCCTCCAATTCCAGGAATGATTCCATCAGAAAGTAAATCAGTAAATTTTCCTTGAGGAAGACTTTCTTTAGTTAGAGCACTAAATTTTGAAAAAGTAGTGTCTATAAAATCCATTGGAATACTACTCCAATCGAAAATAGATTGAAAAATAAGTAATAATACTCCAAAGAAAATTAGATATCCAAATACTTTGTGGGTTAAAATATTGTCTAATTTACTTTGAAAATCGGTTGCTTTAGATTTGTCAATTTTTTGAGTAATTTTTAACGTATCATTTATAAATTGATACCTTTTTATGGTTTCTTTTTGTTGCAGTTTTTTTAAATCAGAGTGCGAACGGGTGAAGTTGTTTTCAATTGTGTTTCGTTCTAAATTTAAGAAATTTACATCTTGCGTAATTACGAGCCATAATTTGTAAAGTAACTGATTTGGAAATGCTTTTTTCAGACGATTAAAATATTCTTCATCAATAGAACTGGCATGTAAACAAGGTTCTGTAGATAGATTTTTGTAATTTACAATCAATTCTTTAACTTGATCAATCCCAATGTTTTTTCTGGAACTTATTAATGCAATTTTGGTTTTTAATTCTGTTTCCAGCAATGGAATGTTTAATTCAATTCCTTTTTGTTTCATTCTGTCACTCATATTAATAATAAGTAACGTCGGAATTTCAAGGTCTTTTATTTGTGTAAAAAGTAATAAATTTCGTTTTAAATTTTCCACTTCTGTAACTACAACAGCCACATCCGGAAAATCTTCATCGTTTTTATTTAACAACAATTCAATTACTACGTTTTCATCAATAGAATTTGCGTTTAAACTATACGTTCCTGGTAAATCTATAATTTTAGCTTTCGTAATTTGATTTAATTTACAAAAGCCTGTTTTTTTATCCACAGTGATACCTGGGTAATTTCCTACTTGCTGATTTAACCCTGTTAACTGATTAAAAACCGAAGTTTTACCCACATTTGGATTACCAATTAACGCAACTTTTATGGTTTTAGAATTCATTTATTGTACAGATTCGGATAAAATATAAATTTCTTTTGCCGTTTTTTTTCTTATTGCCACTTTGGAATCGTTAATATTAAAAAATAGAGGATCGCCCATAGGAGCAATCTGAATTAATTGAATAGAATTGCCAGGTAAGCAACCCATTTCAATAAGTTTCAAAGGAATTTCGTCAATATTAATTTCCGAAATTTGTGCCAGTTGTCCTTTTTTTAATAAAGCAGCATTGGTAATTTCCACAGACTTATTTAGATTTAATTAAAATACAAAGATACTACATTCCGAAAACAAAAACCTAACAAATAATATCTTTAACAGCTGCACTAATAGTAGTATATTTGTATGATAAACTTAAAATACATAAATGAGCAGAACTTTAGTAATTGGCGACATACACGGAGGGTTAAAAGCATTGATTCAAATACTACAAAAAGCAAATATAAATTCTAATGATGTTATCATTTTTTTAGGAGATTATGTGGACGGGTGGAGTGAATCGCCAGGGGTTTTAGATTTTTTAATTGCCTTTTCAGAACAACAAAAATGTATTTTCATCAGAGGAAATCATGATGAATTACTTTTAGATTGGTTAGAAAACCGACATGAAAACATAAAACAAGATTTATGGTTTAAGCATGGCGGAAAAGCCACTGTTGATGCTTATTTATATGTTTCAATTGAAACAAAACAAAAACATATTGCCTTTTTGAAATCGTTACGAAATTATTATTTAGATGCTGAAAACAGGTTATTTATCCATGCTGGATTTACAAATATGAATGGTGTTTCACATGAGTTTTTTCCAAAATTACTGTATTGGGACAGAACGCTTTGGGAAGTGGCTTTGTGTTTGGATGAAACTATGGATAAAAATTCCCCTTACTACCCAAAAAGATTACAAATTTATTCTGAAATATTTATTGGACATACACCTATTTCTAAAACTGAAAAAGTAGCGCCGCTTTGTAAAAACTCTGTTTGGAATTTAGATACTGGAGCTGCTTTTTCTGGAGTACTCACTATCATGGATTGTGATTCTAAAGTGTATTGGCAAAGTGATATATTGCCAGCATTATATCCAAACGAAATGGGCAGAAATTAATACTTATATTTACCCAAAATTAAATAACAGCCATAAAAAAAGAAATAATGAGTGTAATTAAAAAAAAATTAAAAGATAGAAGCGAGTCAAAATGTGAAATTAGTGGTGCCGAATTGGATTTAGTAGTGTACACGTTACCACCTTATACAGAAGAAAGTTTAGCGCATTCGGTTTTATTAGCTAAGCATTTAAAAAGTCAAGTTGAAAACCCAGATACTATGAATCCAAATGATTGGAGAGGCTTATCTGATAGTATGTGGAACGAAAATTTACCAGTTCAAATTTTATCTTGGCGTATGTTGGCACGTTTAAAAAACATCGATACTTTAGAAATGATGTATTTAGACGAAGAAGCATTAGAATGGGCAAAAGCTACTGGCGAAGGTGAAGAAGAAGACGAAAATAAAATTGTTCATAAAGACAGTAACGGCGCGATTTTAAAGGATGGAGATTCTGTGGTATTGATTAAAGATTTAGATGTTAAAGGGGCTACTTTTACCGCAAAACGAGGAGCAGCTGTGCACAATATAAAAGTAGTTTGGGACGATGCCAACTTAATTGAAGGCAGAGTTGAAAACCAACATATTTATATTTTAACGCAATACGTGAAGAAAACAAAATAACCTTTTTGTTATTCTGAACTCGTTTACTTCGTCTGTTCGCAAGCTCGGGTCAGAATCTAAAAATAGAAGCTGAAACGAGTTCAGCTTGTCAACTCTAGGTTTTTATTTTTTTAAATATTTTTTTTGTACTTTTCCCAAAATTTTAAACCTTTTCGTGATTTAATTGTCTAATAGTTAATATGATAAGTTAGGGTATGGAAAAAAAATATTCGAGAAGAAATCTTTTTAAAAAAGTATTCTTTCGAAGAGAAGAAAGTCAAGATCTTCTTTTTGAAAAATATAAAAGAAAAAACTACGGCTTAAGAAAGTATCAATCTATTGAAGCAAATACTGAAAACAATAGAATAGGTAATATCACAAGTGGTCTAACGCCATATACAGGAATATGGAATACGGCTACTGTATTGCATTTATTGAGAAGAACACAATTCGGCTTTAAATTTTCAGAAGTTAATGGTCTTGTACAAGCTGGTGTAAATGCCAGTGTGAATTCGCTATTAATTGCATCAAATACACCACCAAATCCACCAGTTAATTATTATCAGAATGTTTTTGCTGATGAGGGTAATATCCCATACGGTAGTGATTGGACACAACACGCATTTAATTCAACAAGTATTGGAATTACTACAAATTTATATAGGATAAATAGTATTACTTCATGGAATATGGGTTTGGGATTAAATCAATCGTTACATATTAGAGAAAAAATGACTTGGTTTTGGTATCATTTAATTCCTGTTGACTTTAATACTGTTCGACTTTCGCAAAATTCCTTTTGTAATACAAATTCAGCACGGATTTCATACGAATACATACAAAATTTCAGATCTACTGGTTTGGGTAATTTTAAAACATTAATAAGAAATATAGCTACGCAACCAGCGATGATGTATTATCTAAATAATCAAGCCAATACTAGTAATGCTCCAGATGAAAATTTTGCACGAGAAATAATGGAGCTTTTTACGCTTGGAAAAGATCCTTTGAGTCAATTTACTGAAGCCGATGTGATAGCAGCAGCAAAAATTCTTACAGGTTGGCGGGTTCAAAATTTAAATTCACATCCAACTACAACAAGTTTTGTTTCTTCTCAACACAACACTAGTACCAAACAATTTTCGTCTTTTTTTAATAATACAACAATTGCAAGTAATGGCAGTGCAGAATTAGATGCATTTATCGATATGATTTTTTCAAAATCGCAAGTTGTATCCGAATATATTTGCAGACGATTGTACCGTTATTTTGTTTATTATGATATTGATGCCAATATAGAAACGAACGTTATTGTGCCATTAGCGCAACATTTTGTAGCCAATAATTGGGAAATAGCACCTGTTTTAGATAAATTATTTAAAAGTCAGCATTTTTATGATATGGCAAATTATGGGGTGTATATTAAATCCCCATTTGATTTAGTTATTGGTTCGCTTCGAACTTTTAATATCAATTACAATGTAGCTATACCAACAAATTATTTTGCGCAATATTCTGTTTGGAATGTAATTAGTAGCCGTTTTTTAGCCACTATGGATCAAACAATGGGAGCAGTTCCTAATGTTGCAGGCTGGCCGGCCTATTATCAAAATCCAAATTTTCATGAGTATTGGATTAATTCTAATACGGTACAAAAAAGAGCTGCTTTTATAGATGCTATTTTTAACGGTTTCAACTTAACTTATAACGGATTAACAACCAGAATTGAAGTTGATGTTATTGCATGGGTTTCTCAGTTTGCACCCGGATTAATTTCAGATCCAGACTTGCTAGTAAACGAATGTGTAAAATATTTATTACCAATTGATTTAAGTAGTTCTGTAAAAAACAATTTGAAAGTACAGAATCTTTTATCAAATCAAATAGAAAATTATTATTGGTCTGGAGCATGGAATAATTATGTTAACAATCCAACAAATGTCGGTTTTACCAATATCGTAAAAACAAGATTAAAAAGTTTGTTACTTGCTATCACACAACTGTCTGAATATCAACTAATGTAATTGTTATGAAAAGAAGAAATTTTATAAAAACGACTGCTTTAGCCACAACGCCACTTTTATTTAATGGTATTCCTGTTATGGCATCTTCGGAAGTTGATAGTGTAACATTAGAAAAAATGGCGCTTTCTGCCATAAACTGTGGTAAAATATTAGTTATTATTCAGCAAAATGGTGGTAACGATGGGCTAAATACGGTTTTTCCATTAGACAAATGGAGTAATTTAGTTAACGCGCGTTCTAATATTTTAATGCCAGAAAGTAGCGTGTTAACTTTAAATAACAATGCTACTACTGGATTACATCCTGCTATGACAGAAATGAAAAACCTGTACAATAATGGAAAAATGATGATTGTGCAAGGGGTGTCGTATCCCAATCCAAATTATAGTCATTTTAGAGCAACTGATATTTGGTTTACGGCATCTGGAAGTAATCAAAACTTAAATAGCGGTTGGCTTGGTAGAGCATTAGATATCAAATATCCAAATTATCCAATGGCTTATCCTTCGCCTGAAATGCCACATCCTTTAGCCATACAAATTGGGTCAACGTTGCCTTTTTCATTGCAAGGACCCAATATGAATATGGGATACAGTGCTCCAGATCCGAATGCGTTACTTAATGTGATAAACGGGATAACAGATCCTTCGCCAAATTCTGATTATGGTCACGAACTTACTTTTCTTCGATTAATGAAAGATCAAAGTAATGTGTATAGAAATGTGATACAAACCGCCTATAATTTTGCATTAAATTCAGGAGTTACTTATCCAACTAATAACAAATTGGCCGACCAGTTAAAAATTGTTGCCAAACTTATCAATGGAGGATTACAAACACCAGTTTACATTGTAAATCATCCTAATAC
>JBIPOM010000084.1:0-9226 GCA_044379175.1 Flavobacterium sp.
CCATTAAACGCAAATAATGTGCTTCTAAAAACAATATTTTATTTCCATTTACTTTAATGGTTTCAAAAACAGCATCACCAAAAAGAAATCCTCTATTATTTTCAATACTAAAATTGCTAGTATCTTGAATGCTTCCGTTATAATTAATCATAAAAAAAAGTCCCGCCTTTTATAGCGGGAGCAAATATACTTATTTTATTAAAATTAAACCGAACCAATTACGTGTTTTAAATCGGAAACCAAACTTTCCCACAATAACTTATTTTCATCCAATTCATCTTCTTCTGAAAAATCGACAACAATTAAGGAAACATCATTAGTGATTTCGTCTACTTGAATTTTAAGTTCGAAATAATATTCAGTATCCTTACCTTCCTCATCTAACCATTTGAATTTTACTTTTTCGCCTGATTTTTTAGAAACCAATTTGGCATTTTCTTCTGAGTCATCCCAAATAAAAGTATAGTATTCTCCACGCGAGTTCACATTATCAGAAAACCATTCCGATAAACCAGATGGTGTGATGATATATTGATATAATAATTGCGGTGACGAGTGTATTGGAAACTCTAGTTCGTACTTAACTTTTGGCTTCATATATTGTATTTATAAATTTTTACCAAAATATAAAAAAAAATGATACCACAACTATTATTTATAGTTTTTTTTAAACTAATTTTTAAATATTAAAATTTGTAATTATTTTTTGGAAAGAAAGTTATTATTTATATATTTGCACCCGCATTGGGAAATGCAAAATCACTTAATGGCGAGATAGCTCAGTTGGTTAGAGCGCAGGATTCATAACCCTGAGGTCACGGGTTCAACTCCCGTTTTCGCTACAATAAAAACCCTAACTTCTTAATAATTAGATGTTAGGGTTTTTTATTTGATGATATCTTCCATTGTCATTTTTTGGAGTATGAAATATTCTGTTTTTAATTAAAAAAATTAATATGGAAAATATATTTTATACTTAATAAAATATTAAATTTGTATCCGAATTGAAAAAGATACTTATCATATTACTTACTTTATTCATTTTCTTGCAACCTTTCTGCAAGTCATGGGTTTTTATCTCTTTTAAAATAAACCAAGATTTTATTGCTAAAAACCTTTGTGAAAATCGTACTAAACCTTCTTTACATTGTGATGGTAAATGCCATTTAATGAAAAAACTAAAACAAGTCGACAAAGAAGAAAAAAAACAAACATCGAAAACAATTAAAGAAAAATTAGAAGATTTATATTTTTATAATCAGACAAATTTTAATGTTTCCCAAAAATTGGATTTTGAAGTCAAAAAACAATCTTTTTTTGGTTATAAATTTCAATATTACTACTCTTTTCAATCTACTCTTTTTCGTCCTCCAATATTTTGTTTGATTTAAAGAATCTCTTTGGTAAGCCCAAAGTAATTTATCACATGCATAAAGCAACGTGACTTATTTGGTATGGCATACACTTACCCAATAGGCATTATTAATAATAAATCAAATAAACAATAAAATGAATATTAAAGAAATGATTTCAGCAATAGTAATATTGCTAACGAGTACTGCTGTTCATTCTCAAACAACCATAGACACTACTAAAACACATAAAATTGAAGAAGTAATTGTAACAGCAAACAAATCGGAACAAAAAAATATCGAGGTTCCAGTTGCTGTCACTTCAATTTCAGCAAAATCGATTACTAACTCACGTTTAGTTAATGTATCCGATTTATCAGGTCGAGTTCCAAATTACCTATACCAAGAATTAGGTGTAGGATTTCAAGCGTTACAGTCCATTAGAGGTATTCAAGTATTTAGCGAAAATCCAGCTGTTTCTACTTATATAGATGATGTTAATTTATTAGATATTCTAGCAGGAGGTTTTGCCTTAACAGATGTAGAACGAATTGAAGTTTTACGTGGTCCACAAAGTACACTTTTTGGAAGAAATGCTATGGGTGGGGTTGTAAATATTTTTACAAAGCAACCAACCAATAAAACTACTGGTTTTTTAGAATTAGAAAACGGTAACTTTGCTTTACAACGTTATTCTGCTGGTTTTAAAACTCCTTTAATAAAAGATAAACTATTTTTCGGAATAAATGGCCTATTTCAAAAAAGAGATGGATTTATGAAAAATGACATTTCTGGAACAACTTCTACAGACGTGAGTTTGAATGGGAAAACGGTCGGGGATGAAGAAAACACCTATGGTAATGCATTTTTAAAATGGTTGGTTACTAATAAATTTAGTCTTACTGCAAACGTAAAAACGCAAAGAGATTTCTCAAATGCATCAGGTTTTTTCGTATCTCAAGCAAATGAAACCATCGCTCTAGAAACTCCAACCGTAATTAATCTAACTCGTATTGGTAGACACGAAAGAAACATTACCAACTATTCATTAACAGGAAAATACAAAGCTAAAAACTTCGATTTAACTTCAATTAGCTCTTTTCAACAAATAAGTTTATCTTTTCAAGATATTGATTTCCCAGGTTATTATCATTCCTTTTACAACAGTGCTATTGGAGAAAAACTACCACCACAAGAAGTATTAAGCCAAGAATTAAGAATTAATTCAACTAATAAAGAAAGTAAGTTTCAATATGTTGCTGGACTATTTGGTTTCAAACAAGTGGGTTATGAACCATCAACAAACTTGTCTTTTGAAAACGCACCAAACAATTTTACTATTTTTAGAAATAGAAGTAATAATAGTGGATATGCTGCTTTCGGAGAAGTAAGCTACAAGATCTTAGAAAAATTAAAAATTACTGCAGGAGCTCGATACGATATTGAGGATAGAGAAGCTACTTTTAATGGTTTCGGCGATGCGGTTTTTGTTAACGGTGTATTTATTCAAATTAATCCTGACCAAACAAAATCAGCTTCATTCAATGCATTCTCACCTAAAGGATCATTAATTTACAGTTTAAATAAGAATACTAATATTTACACAACCTACACAAGAGGTTTTAGAGCGGGTGGTGTAAATGCTCAAGGTGGTTTACCTGCTGATGTAAGCCAAGATTTTAAACCTGAATATTCCGATAATTTTGAAGTAGGTTACAAAACTGCTTTTTGGAACAATCGAGTAAACTTCAATATTGCAGGTTACTTAATCAATTGGAAAGATTTACAATTCTTTAATAATGTGGCACCTTTTACATTTGCTCGCGAAAATGTGGGAGATGCTTATTCTAAAGGAATTGAAGTTGAAGCGAATGTAATTCCATTTAAAGGGTTACAAGTAGATTTTGCTTATTCTATGAACGATGCTGAATATGAAGATTTTTCATTAAAGCGATTTGGAAGTTTAGTTCCTGTTGGTGGTAACAAATTAGCTAACGCACCAAAAACTACATTTTTTACAGCTGCAGAATACACAATACAAACATCAGAAAATGTAAATTTATTATTTCGTGCAGAATACAGAAATATTGGTGGCTATTATACTGATATTCAGAATTCTTTATACCAACCAACTTATCACGTAGTCAATACACGTTTTGGTTTAACATATAGTAATTACGGTTTATTTCTTTGGACAAGAAATCTTACCAATTCCAACTATCTAGCTTATGGTAGCGCAGACACAAGTTTTGGTCGCACTTCAAGAGCAGCAATGCCAAATCAAATAGGGTTAACACTTTCGGCAAAATTTTAATTAATCTTTAAGCCAAAGGTTAATCCTTTGGCTTAATTTATTTTGAAACATATGAAATCAATACTAAAAAATTCAACATTATTACTAGCACTTTTTGTTTATGGAATTAGTTTTGGACAAAAAACAAATCCCGATAGTTTGGTTATAGGTACTGCAGATAAGCACGCTAAAATGATGGACATTCTTTATACTCCAACAAAAGTTCCTATTAAAAAAATCGGTATTTTATTATATGACGGTTACAACACTTTGGATGCAATGGGGCCTTATCACACATTGGCTGAAATTATGGGTGCAAAGACCTATTTTATAGCAAAAAAAAGAGGGATGGTAAAAAACCAAAGAGGATTAGAAATAAAAGTAGACAGTTCGTTTGCAGATGTGAAGTCCTTAGATATTTTGGTGATACCAGGCGGTGCAACCGAGACTATTATGCTAACACAAGATGAAGAAACACTTAATTGGATTAAGCAAATTGACAAAACAACTAAATATACTACAAGTGTGTGCACGGGTGCTTGGGTATTAGGTGAAACTGGATTATTAAAAGGAAAAAATGCTACTTCAAATTGGTATAGAGGTGAAGAAATGATGAAAATGTATGGCGCAAATTTTAAAGAGGAGCGTTATGTAAAGGACGGAAAATATTGGACTTCAGCAGGAGTTTCGGCCGGTATAGATATGTCGTTGGCTATTATAGATGACTTATTAGGTAGAAAATATACTGAAGCAGTTATGTTAGATTTAGAATACGACCCTAAACCACCATATAATGCAGGAATACCAAAAAAATCCGACCCATTAGTTGCTGATATGATGAAAGAAATGTATGATATGTTAATGTTGCCATTAATTGAAAAAGTAAAAGCAAAGAAATAAGTTAACTTTACTATTATATCCATTCTGGAGTAAGGAAATGGAGTAAGGAATAATAAAAAAAGACCTAATAAATATTTGATATTACTGTGTAAATTAAAGGGGAACACAGGATAAAAAATTTTCATAACCCTGAGGTCCCGAGTTCAAATCTCGGTTTCGCTACAATAAAAACCCTAACTTCTTAATAATTAGATGTTAGGGTTTTTTATTTACTTCTTTTAAAATAATAAAGATGCATCATTCATCTGATTTCCAAAAAACATATATTTTTGATGTTATTTTTTTAGCAAATTTTTGTTATTGAATCCTATTTTTTTTGCATTTTTGCATAGCAAAAAATTTAGCTATGCCAAAAATATCAAACAAAGGGATTCAAATGCCTGAATCGCCAATCAGAAAATTAGTGCCTTACGCAGAAGGAGCCAAAAAAAGAGGGACAAAAGTGTACCATTTAAACATTGGGCAACCCGATATTAAAACACCTGAAGTAGCGTTACAAGCTGTAAAAAACTTCGATATAAAAGTATTAGAATACAGTCATAGTGCTGGGTTTGAAAGCTATAGAACCAAACTTTCTGCTTATTATAAAAATCAAGGTTTACCCGTAGATACAAAAGATATTATCATTACAACAGGTGGCTCTGAAGCCCTTATGTTTGCTTTAGGTTCTACTTTAGATAATGGCGATGAAGTAATTATCCCTGAGCCATTTTATGCCAATTATAACGGTTTTGCAACAGCTAGTGGTGTAAAAGTGGTTCCTGTTATTTCAGGAATTGAAACTGGTTTCGCATTGCCTCCAATGGAAGCATTTGAAAAATTAATTACGCCAAAAACAAAAGCTATAATGATTTGTAATCCTGGAAATCCAACAGGATATTTATATTCTGAAGCGGAAATTAACAAATTGGCTGAAATTGTAAAAAAACACGATTTGTTTTTAATTGCAGATGAAGTATACAGAGAATTTACTTACGATGGATTAAAACATTATTCTGTTTTAAACGTTCCTGGTTTAGAGCAACACGCGATTATGATTGATTCCGTTTCGAAAAGATTTAGTATGTGTGGGGCAAGAATTGGTTGTGTCGTTTCAAAAAATACTGAATTTATGGCAACTGCAATGAAATTCGCACAAGCACGTTTGAGTCCACCTACCTATGCACAAGTGGCTAGTGAAGCTGCATTAGATACTCCACAAAGTTATTTTGATGAAGTAATTACTGAATATGTTGACCGAAGAAATACGTTAGTGGAAGAAATGGAAAAAATTGAAGGTGTTACTATTGCTAAACCAAAAGGTGCTTTTTACTGTATTGCTAAATTACCTGTAAAAAATGCAGATAACTTTGCACAATGGCTTTTAGAAGAATATGATTTTAATGGTGAAACCGTTATGGTAGCTCCTGCAGCAGGCTTCTACTCTACTCCAGGTGTTGGATTAGATGAAATAAGAATGGCTTATGTGTTGAAAAAAGAAGATTTAATTAAATCGGCTCAAATTTTAAAAGAAGCATTAAAGGTTTATAAAGATTAAGTTTCTATTTATATAAAATAAAAAAATCCCGCTAATTGCGGGATTTTTTTTATGCTTCGTTTTAAAACAAATCACTATGTGTTCCTGTATTAATAAACAAAAGAGTAAGCTCTTCATTATTTTGCATCCAAATTAAAAGCCAATCTCCTTTAATATGACATTCCCAACAATTTTGATAGTTTCCTGATAATTTATTGAGGTCTGTACTTTTCTGGTAATTTTCCTGTTTTTGAAAGAATAGAAATTACTTCGTGCAAAAGTTTCATATTATAGCCTCGTTTTTTGCAAAGTTTTAATTCTTTCTCAAAACGATTTGTAGTAATAATAGTATACATTAACTTTAGACCTTTTCAAAAAGGTCATTTGCATCTTTATATTTTTTGACACGACCTTTTTTAACATCTTCTAAAGATATTTCTATAGCCGATTTTTTTGTAACCGATTTAAAAACTCCTATTGATAATATATAATCTAATGTTTTTTTTGCAATAGGATTTCTTGCATCGAATTTTAAAGTTATTTCTGCCATAATTTTAATTTAATCATACAAATATACAAAAAATTGGATATGCTGTAAAACAGCAAATTATAATTTAGTTGATTGCTATGCTTCTTTTCTAATTATATATATGTAAAACCAAGTAATCGTAAACGTTGGAATGATGTCCGTTAATGGAATTAATTCTTCGACAGTTCCAAACAAACCTGCAATTTTTCCAACGGTTCCTTTATACATAATCACTAAAAGTAATCCCGAAATTGGCGCCCAAATAACATCAAGAGATTCCGCAAAAACAGGTACAAAATAAGTCATCATCCCAATGCCATCGAAAATAATACTCAACAATAATTTTGTTCTTTTATCGCTTTTATTTACAATATTTGTTTGTGGTTCTTGATTCATATATTAGTGATTTATATTTTATTGAATACTAAGATACGAATTTATTACAAAACCTTTTACCTTTATCAGAATTAAACACATAGGAACATAGAAAAAAATAGTTTGGCAATCTTTTGACTTTGCTTCTTTTTACTTTTTACTTTTGCCTTTTGCCTTTTATCCTTTACCCTAAACCTTTCACCCTATTACTTCAGCTTGCTCTTATAATACTTTCGTAATTTATCTAATTTCGGTGCGATTACATACTGACAATAGCCTTGTTCTTTGTTTTGATTGTAATAATTTTGATGATAGTCTTCCGCCAAATAAAAAACACCCGCTTCTTCTATTTGTGTCACAATAGGATTTGCGTATAACTTTTCTTTTTCAATTAATTGAATATATTTCTCTGCTTTTTCTTTTTGCTCTTTGGAATGATAAAATATTGCACTTCTATATTGTGTGCCCACATCTGCACCTTGTTTATTTAAAGTTGTGGGATCGTGTGTAGCAAAAAATATTTCTAATAAATCTTCATACGCCACTTCTTTCGGATTAAATGTAATTTGAATACCTTCGGCGTGTCCTGTAGTTTCGTTACACACTTCGCGATAAGCTGGATTTTTAATAAAACCACCGGTAAAACCGGAAACAATTTTTTCTACACCTTTTACCTCTAAAAAAACAGCTTCTGTACACCAAAAACATCCGCCAGCAAAAGTTGCCACTTGTACACTATCATTCATAATTTCTTTTTTAACCTCCGTTTTATTATCTGTTAGTTGTGTTTTATTTCCACAAGAAAAAAAACTCAAAACAGTACTAATTAATACAATATAGTTCATCTTTTTTTATCAAATTTAGACAATATTACTTTATGAAGAACCAATTTAACGTTACATTTAGATTTGTACAACAAAGATTTTAATATTCACAATTTCTTTGTTTCTTTGTACAAATTAAAGTGATGATAAAAGCAAACAATATAAATAAATATTATGGCGATTTACAGGTATTAAAAAACGTAAGTCTTCAAATAAATAAAGGTGAAATTGTTTCTATAGTTGGTCCTTCAGGAGCTGGAAAAACTACCTTACTTCAAATTTTAGGCACTTTAGATGTTTTAGATAAAAAAGAAAACAAAGCAAGTTCGTTAGAAATTAATAGCACATCAATTATTAATTTAAAAGATTCGGAATTATCTAAATTTAGAAATTTAAATTTGGGTTTTATTTTTCAATTTCATCAACTATTACCTGAATTTACGGCATTAGAAAACGTTTGTATTCCTGCATTTATTGCAAATAAATCAAAAAAAGAAGTAGAAATAGAAGCTGAAAAATTGTTAAATTATTTAGGATTATCACACAGAATGCATCATAAACCAAATGAACTTTCTGGTGGAGAACAACAACGAGTTGCGGTTGCTAGAGCTTTAATAAATAAACCAGCCGTAATTTTTGCAGATGAACCTTCGGGTAATTTAGATCATGTTTCCGCAGAAAATTTACATCAGCTGTTTTTTAAATTACGAGACGAATTTGGTCAAACATTTGTAATTGTAACTCATAACGAAGAATTAGCCAATATGGCAGACAGAAAATTAATAATGGTTGATGGTGTTTTAATTGCGTCATGATTTTAATTCTAATAAGTTGGTTATTTATTTTTTACATGATTTCTACAACAGGAATTGTTGTAAAAAATAGTTTAAATTTAGATAATCATAAAGCATTTATTCCCTTTTATGGAGTTATAGGACAAACCGTTTTATTTTCTATAATAGCTTTTTTTTATAAAATTGGATTTGAAGTTTTTATACTAAATATTCTTTTAATAGTACTTTTTAGTTATTTATTTTGGTCTGAAATAACCAATTATTTTACTTCTTTATTCAAAGATTTTACCATCTTACAAACCCTATTTTTTTGTGTAATTATTTTATTTATTGGCTTCAAATCGGCTTTGTTACCAACAATATTTGATAATGAGAGTTATTATATTCAAACAATAAAGTGGCTAAATAATTATGGATATGTAAAAGGTGTTTCCAATGTACATCCTTTTTTGGCACAATTTTCTTTTTGGCATGTTTTTCAGAGTGGATTTAATTTTTCATTTATAAGCTTTCATTTTAATGATAGTAATGGCTTAATGTTAATTTTAGGCCTTTATTATTTTTTTGAAAAATATACCGAAAAATAAGATTATTTACTTGTAATAATGGGTTTGTTTTTAGTTTTTTACTTTCAATTTATTGA
>JBIPOM010000085.1:0-9099 GCA_044379175.1 Flavobacterium sp.
TTAAATCCGAAAGTTCAAAATTATAGTCTTAATCAAATTTCAAAAGGAGATTCTGTAGTATTCAATTTAAAACCGAAAGATACTTTAAATATCAGTTTTGGAATTGGAACATGGTCAAATGTCGAAATTAAAGAATTAACAAATTCTATTAAAAATCTTGAAATAGAAACAAATGATATTAAAACTATTTACAAAACAAAAAAATCCATTTACAAAATTTTAATAGATAATCGGAAAGGAGTTTGGTTTAAAACAAATATAGAAGTAGAAATTAAATAAAATTGCTTATACCTATAGCTTTATAACAAGATTGCGAATTTTGCGTAAAATTCTAATTTACATTTCACAAGTAATATTTTCTTATTGAAAAATAAAGGATCGGGAAGTTTGCAACCTTGCCAAACGTCAAAACAAAATAAACAAAATAAACAAAATAAACAAAATAAATATAAAAATGAAAAAAGTAGTATTTACTCTAAGTTGCGCCATTTTTTTAATGAGTTGCAAAACGTCTAACATTACTAATGCAACAAAAAATGACGTTTCTGTTAGTATTGATTTAGTAAATGTAATTGATGATAAAGTAAAGGTTACAATAATTAATCCTACAATAACAACTGAAACTACCACATTTAACATTCCTAAAATTGTTCCCGGAACCTATTCTGAAGACAATTATGGAAGATTTGTAGATAATGTTAAAGCTTTTGATAAAAAAGGAAATCCATTAAAAATTGCTAAAATGGATGAGAATTCATATACGATTTATGAAGCAACAAAATTGGCTAAAGTAACCTATAATGTTAGTGACACTTTCGACACAGAAGGCGGAGCGGGTTTTGGCGAAAGCGAAGATATATTTTCACCTGCTGGAACAAACATAAAAGCTGGAGAAAATTTTATGCTTAACACTCATGGTTTTGTTGGTTATTTTGAAGGGAAATCTGAAATTCCTTATTCGGTTGAAGTGCTTCATCCTGCAACATTATGGGGTGCTACTTCATTAATTGACACGAATCCAAGCAATGAAATTGATACCTTTACCGCAGAAAGATATGGCGTTTTAGTGGACAATCCTATAATGTATTCTAAACCAGATTATACGGAGTTTAACGTAGAAGGTATGGATATTGTAATCAGTGTTTATTCGCCAAATGGAAAGTATAAAGCGGCAGATATTACGCCAGAAACTGAAAAGTTCATGAGAGCGCAAAAAAAATTCTTAGGTAAATTTAACGCCAATAAAAAATATACCGTTTTGTTATATCTTTCTGATATGGGAGCTAAAGACGCAAAAGGGTTTGGTGCTTTAGAACATATGACGTCAACAACCGTTGTAATGCCAGAAATGATGCCTTTAGATGCGCTACAAGAACAATTAAAAGATGTGGTTTCTCATGAGTTTTTTCATATTGTAACGCCGTTAAGTGTTCACTCTAGAGAAATCCATTATTTTGATTTCAACAAACCTCAAATGTCTGAACATTTATGGATGTATGAAGGAATAACCGAATATTTCGCAAATTTATTTCAAGTAAATCAAGGATTAATCTCCGAAGAAGATTTCTACAAAAGAATGAATGGAAAAATTGAGGAAGCAAATGCTATGAATGACAAAATGAGTTTTACAAAAATGAGTAAAAACGTTTTGGAACAACCTTATAAAGACCAATACTTAAATGTATATCAAAAAGGAGCTTTAATTGCCATGTGTATTGATATTCAAATGAGAGAATTAAGCAACGGACAAAGAGGAATTCTAAGTTTAATGCAAGATTTATCTAATGAATTTGGAAGCAACAAACCATTTAAAGATGAAGAATTATTTGCTACAATTACTCGAATTACATATCCGCAAATTGGGGAATTTTTAAATACATACGTTGCTGGTGAAACTCCAATTCCTTATGAGGTGTTTTTTGCTAAAATGGGTGTTACAAAAGGTAAAACCATCGCTACTGGAAATCCATTTTTAAAAGATGGAAGAACGCCATTAATTACAGTTGACGGCGCAACAAAACAAATTAAAGCCTTAGAAGATGTTAGCAATAATATTTTTATGACCTCTTTAGGAATTCAAGGTAATGATATTTTAAAAGCATTTAATGACAAAGAATATAATTTAGATAATATATATGATTTAATTATGTCAAGCGAATCTTGGAAAGTTGGTGATGCTATTTCAGTAACTGTGATTAGAGATGGAAAAGAATTAGTTTTAAAAGGTAAAATTAACTTGCCAAAAGAAGAAAAATCTGGTTTTATGGCTACTGATAAAACAAAAGAAACAATTAAAAATGCTTGGTTAAAAGGGTAACTAATAAATAACATCCAATATAAAATCCTCAAATTACTATTAATTTGAGGATTTTTTTATTTTCTTTGTACTTCATAAAAATGAAAAAACCTATTAAAATGAAAAAAATAGTTACACTACTTCTAATTACAATTCTTATTGCTTGTAACAAAAAAGAAAATAATAAAACGGGAAATTTAGAATTATCAGGAATTGTAGAAGGTTTAAAAAAAGGAACGCTTTATATTCAACAACTTAATGATAGCAACTTAGTAATTTTAGACAGTATTTCAATTTCAGGAAAATCAAATTTTGAAACTACATTTCAACTAGATGAACCTCAAATGTTGTATTTAACATTGGATAGAGGAACAACAGAATCTATAGATAACGGCATTCCTTTTTTTGCGGAACCTGGTAAAATGAAAATTGAAACTACTTTACAAGGTTTTTATGCCAATGCAAAAATTACTGGTTCTGAAAACCAAAAAATATATGAAAAATTCTTAAAAATTAAGTCAAAGTTTAATAATGAAAAGTTAGATTTATTAGAACAAGAATTAAAAAACAAAACATCAAACAATCAAAAAATTTCTGAAGAAATTCAAAACAAACAAGATAAAATCGTCATTAAAAAATACCTATATACCGCTAATTTTGCACTTATTAATCCAAAATACGAAGTGTCGCCTTACATTGCTTTAAGTGAAATCCCAGATGCGAATTTAAAATTATTAGACACAATTAATAAAATGTTAGTTCCTAAAGTAGCAAAATCAAAATATGGAAAACAGTTAAATAATTGGATTTCTGAAAGAAAAAAAACAGAAGAAAAATAATATAATACTTTTTCATTTTGAACTTGTTTCAAAATCTATTTTAATTTAAAAATTTTTGTTTGAGATTCTGAAAAAAGTTCAGAATGAAAGAATTATGAAATACCTTTCGTTATGAAGCTAATTATAAATGATACATTTAGCAAAATAAATTATTCTAATGAGTTATTTGAAATTGCGGAATACGATACTTGTGTTTTTGATTCCTGTGCATTTATTAAAACAACGATTTCAAACAGTGTATTTATAAACTGCGAGTTTATTAATTGTAATTTCGAAGCACCAATTATCAGTCAAACTTCTTACAAGGAAGTAACTTTCCAAGATTGTACTCTTTTAGGAATGCAATTTGAATACTGTAATGACTTTTTATTTGAAGTTTCTTTCAATTCTTGTATGTTACAAGTATGCTCATTTTTCAAAATGAACTTAAAAAACTCAAAATTTAAAGATTCAAAAGTTATTGACGTTGATTTTTCAAATGCGACACTTACTGGAGTTAAATTTGAGAATTGCGATTTATCAAAATCTATTTTTGATGCAACTAATTTAGAAAAAACAGACTTCAGTACAGCATTTCACTTTTCAATTCATCCAGAAAACAATAAACTAAGTAAAACTAAATTTTCTAATGAGAATTTAAGTGGGCTTTTAAACAAATATGATCTGGATATTATTTAATTTCTAATCTTGAAATTAAAGGAAAATGATCACTATTATAAAAATCATTTAAAGTTTCAAAACTTTTTATTTGAATAGTTTTGTCAGCAAAAATATAGTCAATTCTAGCTGGATAATATTTAAAATTATAGGTTTCCCCAAATCCTTCCCCATTTGATTCAAATGCATCTTGCATAGGTCCTTTTATGGTTCTATATACGAAAGAAAAGGCACTGTTATTCATATCGCCACAAATAATTTTTTTATACTTGCAATCCGTATAATGCTGTTTTAATAATAAGGCTTGCTCTTGTTGTTTGGTAAATGCACTACTGATTTTTCTGAAAATATATTTTGTTTTTGATTCATTCATTTTCTGAATTTCCTCTTCTTCAATATCGGTACTAATTTTTATTGATTGCAGGTGCATACTGTACACTCTTATGGTATCTTCGCCTTTAATAATATCTGCATAAACTGCATTATTTGTAGAACTTGGAAAATTAATAACGCCTTTGTCAATAATTTTAAATTTAGAAAAAATAGCATTTCCTACAATAATATTTTTACCTTCTTTAAAAACATGTTGGTACTTATAATTCGAGAATTTTGTTTTTTCTAAATTTGAATACTCTTGAACACATAAAATATCTGGATTTTTTTCGCTTACGAATTCAGCTATTTTGGTAGGAATATTCGCTTTTTTGTACCAATTAAATTTATTGAACAAACGAACATTATAACTCAATATAGTAAACTCCTTTTCAGATTTTGGAAAGATAGTAGCATTTAAATTATAAAACTTATTGATAAAGGTTATACCTAAAAGTAGCACCAAGCCAGATACAAAAATATATTTTTTAAATTGTATGAACCAATACATAAAAAACAATAAATTCACCACCAAGAAAAAAGGTAAAAACAAACTCAACACACTCAAGAAAGGAAACCATTTTGGTGCTAAAAAAGGCAATAAATAAGCCATTAATGTAACAATAGCAACTACTACATTTAAAAACAACATGGTTTTTGAAATAAATGACATTTTTTTTAGCATCTATTTATTGGCTGCAAAAAGAAATTCTTTTTCTTCTTTGGTTAAACTTTCATATCCCGATTTACTGATTTTTTCAAGTATTTCATCAATTTGTCTTTGTTTGAAATTTACATCCGAAACACGCACTGATTGATACTTTTTTACGGGTTTGTTTTTATACACTTTTTTAAATGTACTGTTTTTTTTCTTATTAAATATAAAAATGGCACTTATATCGATTCCTTTTTTCATCAACACGGCAAAAACAAAACCGACTACACTACCAGACAAATGTGCAATATGACCACCTGTGTTTTCAGTTAATAATTGCGCTACATCTATTAAAACATAAAAAATTGCAATATGCCAAATTTTCAAATAACCAATTAATGGTAATCGTAACGAATAATTTGGTGCAAATGTGGCAACAGCTATAAAAATAGCCATTATAGATGCACTGGCGCCAACTATTAAATTAGAATAATTAAATAAATATCCGTACGTTACAAAAATTAATCCTGCGAAAAAATTGCCTAAAAAATAAACCGTTAAAAACTGTCTGGTCGTAAAAAAAGTATAAAACAAAGTACTTATGTAATACAAAAAAATCAAATTAAATAATAAATGAATGGGTTCGGAATGCAAAAAACCATAAGTAAATAATGTCCACGGAAACCATAAAACATCTTTATAATTGGAAGACAAAGCCAACCAATTTGGATATTGAAACTGATTTGAAACAAAACTAAAACACAAAGCACATACAAGAAACAACAAAACATTAATAAAAATTAACTTTTGGGGTGCATCACTGTTTTTATAATGTTGTTTTATTTCGTTTGTAAAATTCATTTATTTTATCACTTTTGATTTTTATTTGCCATATAAGCCATATAAAGAAGTATAAGAAATACAACTTTTCAACTTTTTACTTTTCAACTTTTTACTTTTTACTTTTTACTTTTTACTTTTTACTTTTCTACCTAATTCCACCTAGTATGCGTAAACTTATTGTTTCGCCAAAGCATCATTAATAAAAAACCTGTTAATGCACCGCCAATATGCGCAAAGTGTGCAATATTTCCACCTCCAGAAAAAATTGAAAAACCAGTTACGCCTGAAAACAAATCTAAACCTACTATTATTGGCACAAAAAACTTTGCTTTAATCGGCACAGGAATAAACATCATCATTAATTCTGCCATTGGAAACATGAAAGCAAACGCTACTAACAAACCATAAATGGCACCCGAAGCACCAACACAACTTCCATAAATTAAAGATAGTTTATCGAACTCAGCTTGAGTACAATTTACATCATTTAAAATCTGATTTACTTTTCCTGTAGTTTGTCCTGCCGAATTTAATGCATCGCTGAGAGGCGTATCAAAAATAATTTGAATTTCATGAGAAGTTAGTCCTAGTTCGTTTATAACTTGATGAATTTCGTAATAATTCATACCTGTTTGAACAAAAGCGGCACCTAAACCACAAGCAATGTAAAAAAACAGAAACTTTTTTCCACCCCAAAAATGTTCTAAAGCCGAACCAAAAGACACCAATGCAAACATATTGAATAAAATATGCATTAAATTTGGCATTTTCGCATGCATAAACATGTGCGTAAAAGGTTGCCAAAATCGGAACTTTTCACTTTCGAAATAAAATAAGGATAACGTTTCATAATTTTGAGGCATAGCCTGACTCAATATAAAAACCAAAACATTGATTATTAATAGTTGCTTTACAACTGGTGTCATATTATCGAACATACTTAAAATCTTTTATCTAAATCTTCAGAGGTTAATGTAATAAAAATTGGTTTATTAAAGGGCGATACGTTAGGTTCTTTACAAGCAAATAAACCATTCACTATGTTTTCTAATTCAATAGTATTCAAATATTTACCAGATTTAATTGCCACACTTTTTGCCATAAATTTAGAAATACTATCGCTTAATGAAAAACTATCTTCTGGTACATTTTCTTGTAAATTATAAATCAAATCGTGTAAAATCTCTGTTACATTTGATTCTGAAATTTGAGCGGGTAATCCCGAAATAATTAACACATCTAATCCCATTTTTTCAAAAGCAAAACCAATACCTTCTAAATTAGGTTGAATTTCTTTTAAATACAGCATTTCATCTCTAGAAAACTGAATTTCTAAAGGAAACAGCAATTGCTGACTTGAGGCTTGATGAATGGTAATGTTTGTTAAAAATTGTTCGTATAAAATACGTTGATGAGCTCTACTTTGGTGAATTATCAATAAACCCGATTTAATACTATTTATAATGTATTTTCTATTTAATTGATATAATAAAGATTTGCTTTCTGAAGTTTTATCATCAAAAAGAGTACTGTTTACTAAATCATTTTCAAAATTTGTTGTAGTAACTTCAAAAGTATCTTGCTTTAAATCGGTATATAAACTTTCCCAATGTGGTTGTGCTGATTTACTTTTTTCGTAAGCTGGTAATCCTGATTGTTTTTTTGTTTCAGATTCAAAGGGATTAAACGAACGATCCACCTGTATGGTTGGTGTGCCTAACGTTTTATCTTTATAATCATACGGAACATCTAAATTAGCATCTCTCTCAAAATCCAGAATTGGTGCTACATTAAACATTCCTAAACTGTGTTTTACTGTGGCACGTAAAATGGCATATAACGCTTGTTCATCGTCAAACTTCACTTCTGTTTTTGTGGGATGAATATTTATATCTATAGTGTGCGGTGGCACTTCTAAAAACAAGAAATAACTAGGTTGATTATTATCGCGTAATAAACCATCGTAAGCATTCATAATAGCATGATGCAAAAAAGGACTTCGTATAAATCTGTTATTAACAAGAAAAAATTGCTCTGATCTGTTTTTCTTGGCAAATTCGGGCTTCCCTACAAAACCAGTAATTTTTAAAATCTCCGTTTCTTCAGTTACAGGAACTAATTTTTCATTTGTTTTACCTCCGAAAATATTTACAATTCGCTGGCGATAATTAGAACTTGGCAAATTAAACACTTCACATCCATTACTAATCATAGTAAAGCTGATAGTAGGATGAGCCAAAGCTACGCGTTCAAACTCGTCAATAATATGTTTTAATTCGATATTATCCGATTTTAAAAAATTTCTACGAGCTGGAATATTGAAAAATAAATTTTTTACTAAAAATGAAGTTCCTTTTGGCAAAACAGCCACATCTTGTGTAATTACTTTACTACCTTCAATGATGATATGAATACCTAATTCTTCCTGATCTTGTTTGGTTTTTAATTCTACGTGAGCAACTGCTGCAATAGATGCTAACGCTTCACCTCGGAATCCTTTTGTATGCAAAGCAAACAAATCTTCCGCGTGACGAATTTTAGAAGTAGCATGACGTTCAAAACATAAACGTGCATCGGTAACATTCATTCCCAAGCCATTATCAATAACTTGAATAAGCGTTTTCCCGGCATCTTTTACGATAAGTTTAATTTCGGTTGCCTTGGCATCAACAGCGTTTTCAACTAGCTCTTTGACTACAGAAGCAGGACGTTGCACTACTTCTCCAGCAGCAATTTGATTGGCTACATGATCAGGCAATAATTGAATAATTCCAGACATTAATCTGTTTTGTTTTTTATTTTGGTTATGTTACAAATTTAAGAAATTAAAAACTTATTTTTGTATCTCAAAAAATACAAATTTGTAAAAGTTAATAACAAAATAGTTCTGTGAAAAATAAAAAATCACAGATTAACACGAATGGAAACCTGTGATTTTTGTTTTAATTAAATTAACTTAATTTAAGTTTAGTATCGTTTGTTTAAATCTATCATTTTAATTGCTGCAATAGCGGCTTCCACACCTTTATTCCCGTGTTTCCCTCCGCTTCTATCGATAGATTGTTGCATCGTATTATCGGTTAAAACACAAAAAATAGTAGGCACATCATAAAGTAAGTTTAAATCTTTCATACCTTGTGTTACGCCTTCGCAAACAAATTCAAAATGCATAGTTTCGCCTTTAATCACGCAACCAATTACAATAACGGCATCTAACTCTAATTTTTCGTGCATTTGACGTGCTCCAAAAATCAGTTCAAAACTTCCAGGTACATTCCATCGATTTATATTTTCAGGCAATGCACCACAATCTGTTAAAGCTGTAATCACACCAGTATACAACCCTTCGGTTACAGTATCATTCCATTCTGAAACAACAATCCCAAACCGAAAGTCTTTCGCGTTTGGGATTGTGTTTTTATCGTATTGAGATAAAT
>JBIPOM010000086.1:0-9090 GCA_044379175.1 Flavobacterium sp.
TGTTTTTGTATAAAAACGCAACTGCCCATTTGCAGGAACAGTAACCTGAGAAGTAACCATCCAGTCAATAGCTTGACCAGTTGCTACATTTTCTCTGTTGATTAATGCGGATTTACCCACACCGCCATACGTTAAGGCAGGAGTATTGGTTTCAGACCAACTCTGAGCTGTTCCAGTACCCGTTTCAAAGGTAGTCCAACCTGTTGGTGGAAATGTTGCACCTTCAAAGTTTTGAGATAATTGTCCAAAAACATTGAATCCAGCAAACATAAATAATAATAAAAGTAGTTTTTTCATTATAGTCTTGTGATTAATTAATAACTTTATTTACACAAAAATATACATTTTTAACAAAGACTGACAAATTATCGATAAAAAGCGGTTTTTTGCCGATAAAAAGCGGTTTTTTGTATATTAATTTTTGCTAATTTTGTAAAAAATAAATGTTTTGAATCTAAAAAAAATATATTTTGCTTCCGATCAGCATTTTGGTGCACCATCTTCAGAAATTAGTTTTCCTAGAGAACAAAAATTTGTGGCTTGGTTAGATGAAGTAAAAAAAGACGCAGATGCCATATTTTTATTAGGCGATTTATTTGATTTTTGGTTCGAATATGAAACGGTAGTTCCGAAGGGATTTATTCGGGTTTTAGGAAAATTGGCTGAGATTAGAGATGCTGGAATCCCTATTCATTTCTTTGTTGGAAATCATGATTTATGGATGAATGGTTATTTTGAAAAAGAACTTAACATTCCTGTGTATCACAACAATAAAGAATTTATTTTTAATGGCAAAACATTTTTAATTGGCCATGGTGATGGAAAAGGGCCTGGCGACATGGGCTACAAACGCATGAAAAAACTATTTACCTTTCCGTTTTCAAAATGGTTGTTTCGTTGGTTACACCCTGATATTGGTGTGAAATTAGCGCAGTACTTATCAGTTAAAAACAAGTTAATTTCAGGTGCTGAAGACGTGAAGTTTTTAGGGGAAGAGAACGAATGGTTGGTTCAATATTGCAAGCGTAAATTAGAAACCAAACACTACGATTTTTTTATTTTTGGACACCGTCATTTACCTATGGAAATTTCTTTAACCGAACAGTCAAAATACATCAACTTGGGCGATTGGATTGGCTACTTTACGTACGGTGTTTTTGATGGCGAAACATTTGAATTGAAAAAATACGAATAACTAAATTCAATGGCAAAAATCAATGGCAATTTCAATGGCAAAATTTAATATCAGAAGACGATTTAATTGCTGTTTTTAATCTTTCTCAATTTCTAAGTTTCTAAATTTTGGTGATGCAACCGCGGTGGTTCCTACTACGAGTAAAGTCATTATGCCTCCAAAAACTACAGCATTTACTACTCCAAATAATTTAGATGTTAAACCGCTTTCAAACGCTCCTAATTCGTTAGAAGAACCGACGAAAATAGAATTTACAGACGAAACTCTTCCCCGCATATCATCAGGAGTGTAAATTTGAAGAATTGTGGAACGAATGACCACAGAAAATCCATCAGTAACACCGCTTAAAAATAGGGCGACAACCGAAATCCAAAAGTTTTGGGATAATCCGAAAATAATAATGGAAATTCCAAATCCGAAAACCGCAAGCAATAATTTTTTACCCGTATTTTTTTCGATAGAAAACATCGTAGAGGCCAGCATAGTCAATAATCCTCCAATGGCTGGTGCGGCTCTTAAAATTCCGAAACCTTCTGAACCTACTTTTAAAATATCTTGGGCAAAAATGGGTAATAAAGCTACAGCTCCACCAAATAAAACCGCAAACATATCTAACGAAAGCGCATTTAGAATAATTTTATTTTGAAATACAAATCTAATTCCGGCTTTTAAACTTTCTGTAACGGGTTCGCCAATTTTTTTATTTAAAATAGGTTTCTTACTAATTTGTAACAACATGAAAATACCTAAAATAATAGAAATTGTTACAAAAATCATAGAATTGAAAACACCAATACCGCCAATTAAAAATCCAGCTAAAGCGGGACCGATTACGGCAGAAACTTGCCACGATGAACTGCTCCAAGTAGCTGCATTAGTAAATTGTATTTTTGGCACAATTAGTCCTAACAAACTAAAAACCGATGGAATGATAAATGAACGAATAATACCGCCTAAAAAAACCAATGCATAAATAGCATATAAAAAAGGTTGTTTTCCAATGGTTGTGGCGGTTTCAGGATGAACTAAATAACAAAACAAAATACTGATTATTGCCGTTCCTGCAAAACATTTGAGTAACATACTTCTTTTTTCAGATTGGTCTACAATATGACCGGCAAACAGCGCCATAACAATAGCCGGAATTACTTCCATAAGCCCAATTAAACCCAATGACCAAGGGTCTTTGGTAATTCGGTATACTTCCCATTCAATCAAAACAAATTGCATGGACCAAGCCAACACAATAGCTAATCGCATAAGTATAAACCAACGAAATTCTGGTATTCGTAAAGCTGAAAATGGATCTTTTTTTGTCATAGTTTTTTACCGCAAAGGCACAAAGATTCTCGCAAAGGTCGCAAAGATTTTGTTATTTTACTTGGTGCTTTTCACTTATTACTTTTCACTTTTCACTTTTAATCGGTTCTTACATCACGCAATTGCAATTGTAAACTTACTGTTCCGTTCCATTCATTTTCTTCTAAAACATAAACGGCTTCGAACGGATTTCTGTTTTTTACAATATCTATTTTTTCTCCAAGTCCAAAACCAATCGCATTAAAATTTGGCGAATTATTTTGTTTTACAAATACTTTTAAATGTTCGGCATCATTCCCCAATGTTTTAGCATAACCTGAATCGATTACATTTTTAGACATAAAGACAGGTGTCATATTTTCTGGACCAAAAGGTTCAAATTGTTTTAGAATGCGCATAAATTTTTCGTCAAAATCTGAAAAATTCATTTCTAAATCTACTGAAATTTCAGGAATTAATAAATCAGGAGGAATGGTTTTTTTGACTTCGGTTTCAAAAGCTGCTTTAAATTTTTCGTAATTTTCTTCTTTCAACGTCATTCCTGCGGCATACATATGTCCTCCAAATTGTTCCAAATGTTCGGCACACGCTTCCAACGCATTGTACACATCAAAATCTTTTACCGAACGTGCCGAAGCGGCTAATTTATCGCCACTTTTTGTAAAAACAATAGTCGGGCGATAATACTTTTCAACCAATCGAGAAGCCACAATTCCAATAACGCCTTTGTGCCAATTTTCTTGATACACAACCGTTGAAAATCGGTTTTGCTCTTTATTTTCTTCTATTTGAAGTAACGCTTCTTTAGTAATTTGTTTATCCAATTCTTTTCTGTCCGAATTGTGTTGCTCAATTTCAGATGCAAATTGTTCGGCTTGTTCTAAATTGTATTCAGTTAAAAGTGCCACAGCTTCATTACCGTGTTTCACTCTTCCTGCAGCATTAATTCTTGGTGCTACGATAAAAACCACATCGGTTATCGTTAAGACTTTCTTCTTTAGATTTTGAATTAACGCTTTAATTCCTGGTCGTGGATTGGTATTAATCACTTCCAATCCAAATTTGGCCAACACTCGGTTTTCACCCGTAATTGGAACAATATCAGCGGCAATGGCAGTAGCTACCAAATCTAAATAAGGAAGTAAATTTTGAATGGTTTGGCTTCTGTTTTCGGCTAACGCTTGAATCAATTTAAACCCTACTCCACAACCACATAATTCGTCATACGGATAGGAACAATCTTCGCGTTTTGGGTCTAAAACCGCAATGGCATCGGGTAATGAATCACCAGGCCGGTGATGGTCGCAAATGATGAAATCGATATTTTTTGCTTTCGCATAATTCACGTGGTCGATTGATTTTATTCCACAATCGAGTGCGATGATTAAGGAAATAGCGTTGTCTTCGGCATAGTCAATTCCGAGATAGGAAATGCCGTAACCTTCGTTATATCGATCTGGAATGTACGTCGCCACATTTGGATAAAAACTTCGTAAATAACTCGAAACTAAGGAAACAGCAGTTGTTCCATCTACATCATAATCGCCAAAAACTAAAATATTTTCATTGTTTACAATGGCTTTTTCGATACGAGAAACCGCTTTGTCCATATCTTTCATTAGATACGGATTGTGCAAATCTTCTAAAGTGGGACGAAAAAATGTTTTGGCTTGTTCAAAGGTTTCTATTCCTCTTTGAACTAATAAAGTAGCGATGATTTCATCGACTTGAAGGGCGTTTTGTAAGGCTTGTACTTTTTCTTTTTCTGGCTTTGATTTTAGATTCCAACGCATAGTGATTTTGGATTTACGGTTTTTGATTTACGATTTTTGGCTTATAGTATTGAATAACAAATATATTAAAAATTTAATTTAAACGCAAAGGACGCGAAGAATTTGACTTTTGCATTTTTTCTATAATTAAACACATAGGAACATAGTAGAGGTTTTGATAAGTTGAGTAGCTCCGCTACGCATAGAAAACATAGATAGCTGTCTTTTTACTTTATTACTTTTACTTAACTTGTAACGCTTCGCCTTTAAAATGAATACCATCCCAACCGAAAATCATAAAATTTCTAATATTTTGATGGTCTGAAGCATTTGGTGTGTTTAAGACATCTTGATAGAAATCACCGAATAACGATAACGTTTCTTCTTTAGTAAATTGCTGTAATAGAGCAAATGCGAAAATTTTACACGAACCATTATTTTCACCAGCATTGTTTAATTGATTTCCATTTTTAAAAGCTGTTGGTGTGAACGTATAGTTTTCATCAATGTAAGTGATGGTTTCTGGGAAAGATTTTTTATTGAGTAGATTTTTCATTTTTTAACTGATTATTTTAAACTCTTTCCCCCAACACAAACCACAATTTCCCCTTTTGCCGGTTTGACTTCAAAGTGTTTTAGGACTTCTTCGGCTGTTCCTCGGATGGTTTCTTCGTGTAATTTTGAAATTTCTCTGGAAACAGAAACGGGTCTGTCTGGACCGAAATATTGAATAAATTCAGCTAGCGTTTTTAATAATTTATGTGGAGAAACATATAAAATCATCGTGCGTGTTTCTTCGGCTAAAGCCAAATAACGTGTTTGTCTGCCTTTTTTATCGGGTAAAAAGCCTTCAAAAATAAATTTATCATTCGGTAAGCCACTATTCACCAAAGCGGGTACAAAAGCTGTGGCTCCAGGTAAACAATCTACTTCAATTCCGTTTTCTACACAAGCGCGTGTTAATAAAAATCCAGGGTCGGAAATGGCTGGCGTTCCCGCATCGGAAATTAATGCAATCGTTTCGCCACCTTTTATTCGAGCAATTACATTTTCTACCGTTTTGTGTTCGTTATGCATATGGTGACTGTGCATGTGCGTAGTAATTTCAAAATGCTTTAGCAATTTTCCGCTGGTACGTGTGTCTTCGGCTAAAATTAAATCGGCTTCTTTAAGCACGCGAATGGCACGCAACGTCATGTCGTCTAAATTGCCAATTGGCGTAGGCACTATGTATAATTTACTCATTTTTTTTAGTTTGTTGTTGATAGTTTGTGGTTTATGGTTAAAATAAAATATTCAAAATTCAAAAAACCATTAACAATAAACTACAAACTATTTGAATTTATTTTCTACAATTTCTAAAAATCGGACTTCAAATTCTTCTTTATTTTCCCAATTATTATAATCAGGTTTTACAAAATCCAACACAAAAGATTTTGCATCTGCCCAATTGGTAAAGGTATTTAATTGCGATAAAACACGTTGTAAGTCGTCGACATTCCCTGCAAATAAATTTTTCTCAAAAGCAATTTTATCATTCAATCCCAAAACTATTGATTTTCCGTTTTCAACAGGAACATCTTTTTTAGGTTCTATTTCCACTTCTTTAGTAGAAGCAGTACTTGATGGCTCTTCAATAATAATTTCTTCTGGTTTTTCTTCACCCTTTTGCTCTTCCTTTTTGTTATCAGTAAGGTCGGAAGCCGCTTCATTTAGAGCTTCTTTTTTCTCAAAAAAGGTTTCTTGATAATCGTGAACTAAAATATCATCCATTGAAATTTGCTTAGATACTTTTGTACCTATAATTTCTGGATTTGATGCAATTTTTTTCTTTTCGATTGGTGATTCAATTACTTCTTCAACTTGAGATTCTTCAACAAGTGCTTCATCAATACTTTCAGAAATTATTTCTTCTTCTTTTACGATTTCCTCTGAGTCTCTTGAAGGAAAAAGTTCATGCGATATTTCATTTTTTTCAAAAAGTTCTTCTTCAATCTGTGCAATATGTTCTTTAGAAGCCATTTCTACATAAACTTCCTCTTCATCTACAACTTCAATAGTTCCAACAATAATTTTCTCCACTTTTTCCTCAAAAAATTCTTCTGAAAATTCTTCATTTACCAAAGCGGTATTCGCTTCATAAAACTTTAAAAGTGTTAATTGTTCGTACAATTTTTTCACTTCCTCATGTAATTGAATGGTTTCTGTATGATTTTTAAGCTTTAATAAACGGTGCGCTATGCTAATTAATTCGCCTTCAATTTTTTTCTTCATAACTTTTTGTTTGTGTTGAACTTTTATAGCGTTGATTTTTATATTTTTGTTATTATTACAAAGGTAAAAGAAAATATGTGTATAAACTCTTGGAGTAGATATTTTTACAATTTTTTTTTCAACATTTATGTACACATGTTTTTTATATCTTTATCTTGAAGTTAATTAATTTAGATTAAAAATGTTTTTAGAAAATACGGTAAATCAGGAAGAACAATTTGGTTGGATTGAAGTTATTTGCGGCTCTATGTTTTCAGGTAAAACAGAAGAATTAATTAGACGATTAAAACGCGCGCAATTTGCCAAACAAAAAGTAGAGATTTTTAAACCCGCAATAGATACTAGGTATGATGATGAAATGGTGGTGTCGCACAATAAAAACGAAATTCGTTCTACTCCAGTTCCAGCTGCAGAAAATATTAGAATTTTAGCCCAAGGTTGTGATGTTGTAGGTATTGATGAAGCTCAGTTTTTTGATGATGAAATAATTACAATTTGCAATGATTTGGCCAACAGTGGCATTAGAGTAATTGTAGCCGGTTTAGATATGGATTTTAAAGGCAATCCTTTTGGGCCAATGCCTGCGCTTATGGCTACCGCGGAATATGTAACGAAAGTTCACGCAGTGTGCACCAGAACTGGAAATTTAGCTAATTATAGTTTTAGAAAATCGGATGATAAAAAATTAGTAATGCTGGGTGAAACTGAAGAATACGAACCTTTAAGTAGAGCTGCATATTATAAAGCGATGCGTGAAGAAAAAGAAAAGTAAATTAAACACAAATTGCACGAATTTACACAAATTAATTAGTGAAAATTAGTGGAAAAAAACATTAATTTTTTGTACGTAATCTTACCAAAAATATAACAGACAATGAAGAAAACAATTAGCTTACTTCTCCTACTTTTTGTAATTATTGCAGCTTTCGGACAAAACAAAACTGCGGAAAATTTTGGTTTTAGGCATATTGTTCTTAAATATAAAACAGACAACGTTGATGTTTTAATTAAATCAAAAAAAGGAGAAGAAAATATTCCGAAACCGCTTTTCTTTTTTTGTCAAGGCAGTCTCCCTCAACCATTAATCAAATATAATGAAAATGAAGTTTATGGAGTTTTTCCATTCGACCCTGACAGTCTTGCAATAAAATACCACTTAGTCATTGTTAGTAAACCTTTTATCCCTATAATTGCAGACACCAAAACACTTTCAACAAATTTCAATTATACAGATAGCTCTGGGAATTTTCCAAAGGAATATTCCGATAGAAATTTATTAACTTATTATGTTGAGCGGAACATTACGATTATTAAGTATCTGCAAAAACAAAAATGGGTTTCAAAAACTAAACTTTTAGTAGCAGGTCATTCGGAAGGCAGTACAGTTGCAGCAAAAATGGCGGCAGACTATAAAAAAATTACACATTTAATCTATTCTGGTGGAAACCCGATGGGGAGAATAATGTCGATTATTGGACAAAGCAGGGCTAATGAAACATACACAGATAGCATAAAGTTAGGTGAAGAAGAAATAATGTATTGGGAAGAAGTTGTAAAAAACAAAAACGATATGGACGGTTTACAAGGTGATACTAATAAAGCAACATTTGAATTTTCACAACCACCAATCAAATACTTAGAAAAACTTAAAATTCCTGTTTTAGTGGCTTATGGAACAAAAGATTGGAGTGCACCATTTAACGACTATATGCGTGTGGACTTTATTCGACAAAGGAAAACGAATTTTACATTCCAACCTTATGTCGGAACAGAACATAATTTTTTCCCATTAACAGCAGAAAACAAACCTAATTATGATATTTTTAATTGGGATAATGTAGCAAACGATTGGTTGATATGGATAAACGAAAAACAAAAGTGAAAGGATTACAAGAGTTTGATAAAAAAAAGAGATTGGAATAATATATTATATAACATTGATTTAATAGAACTTTAATGAAAATAACTTCAGCTATTTTAACTTCAGCCCATTTAAACTTCTCTAATTCTAATGTTGAATTTGAGCATATTTCTATTGACAGTCGTAGTTTACAAAACGGAAATACCTCTTTATTTTTTTGTTTGAAAGGCCAAAATAATGATGCTCATATTTTCATTGAAAGTTTAATTGAAAAAGGGGTGCAATATTTTGTAGTAGAATATATTCCCGAAAATGTAAAAGGAAAAGCTCATTTTTGTCTAGTTGAAAACACTACCGTTGCTTTACAAAATTTAGCAAAAGCGTATAAAAATCAATTTCAAATAGAAACTATAGGAATTACCGGAAGTAATGGAAAAACAATTGTAAAAGAGTGGTTAAATTTTCTTTTAAGTCTTGATTATTCAGTAGTTAGAAGTCCTAAAAGCTTTAATTCGCAAGTTGGCGTACCGCTTTCTATTTTTGGAATAAATGAAAATCATACACTTGGTATTTTTGAAGCCGGAATTTCTTTAAAAGGCGAAATGCAACATTTAGCAGAAATTATTCAGCCGAATATTGGAATTTTTACCCATTTGGGTAACGCACAT
>JBIPOM010000087.1:0-9033 GCA_044379175.1 Flavobacterium sp.
AAAGATGAAGGTCCAAGATTAGGAACTTCGGTTGAAGCATTAGCCAATTTAAAACCTGTTTTTGCAGCTGACGGTTCTGTCACTGCTGGAAATTCTTCTCAAATGAGTGATGGTGCTGCTTTCGTTTTAGTGATGAGTGAAGAAATGGTAAAAGAATTAAACTTAGAACCAATTGCTCGTTTAGTCAACTTTGCTTCTGCAGGTGTAGAACCTAGAATTATGGGGATTGGACCTGTAAAAGCGATTCCAAAAGCCTTATCACAAGCAGGATTAACTTTAAAAGATATAGATTTAATTGAGTTGAACGAAGCCTTTGCTTCACAAGCTTTAGCAGTAACTCGAGAATTAGGTTTAAATCAAGATATTATTAATGTAAATGGAGGTGCTATTGCTTTAGGTCATCCACTAGGTTGTACAGGTGCAAAATTATCAGTACAATTATTTGAAGAAATGAAACAAAGAAAAGCTAAATACGGAATTGTCTCTATGTGTGTTGGAACAGGACAAGGAACGGCAGGAATTTATGAATTGATGTAAGCCCTTAACTCCCGATGGGGAAATTGTGAGGCGAAAAAATAAAAATTAAGTAATAATATTAAACCCTACTTACCCCTAGTAGGATTCCCCCTTCGGGGGTTAGGGGGCGAATATGGAAGATATCACTAGAGGTGGTCAGTTTTTAGTAAAAGAAACAAAATGTGAAAACGTTTTTACACCAGAAGATTTTAATGAAGAGCAAATTATGATGCGTGATTCTGTTAAAGAATTTGTAGACAAAGAACTTTGGTCGCATAAAGAAAAATTTGAGAAAAAAGATTACGCTTACACAGAACAAACTATGCGTAATGCTGGAGCCTTAGGTTTTTTAGGTGTTGCAGTTCCAGAAGCGTATGGCGGATTAGGAATGGGGTTTGTAAACACTGCCTTAGTTTGTGATTATATTTCAGGAGCAACGGGTTCGTTCTCAACAGCTTTTGGCGCACATACTGGAATTGGTACTATGCCGATTACTTTATACGGAACAGAAGAACAGAAGTTAAAATATGTACCAAAATTAGCTTCAGGTGAATGGTTTGGTTCATACTGCTTAACAGAACCAGGTGCCGGATCAGATGCCAATTCTGGAAAAACGAAAGCTGTTCTATCTGCTGATGGGACGCATTATTTGATTTCAGGACAAAAAATGTGGATTTCTAACGCAGGTTTTTGTAATGTAATGATTGTGTTTGCTCGGATTGAAGACGATAAAAATATTACTGGATTTATCGTAGAATATGATAGAGAAAATTTAAACGGAATCACTTTAGGTGAAGAAGAACATAAATTAGGGATTAGAGCTAGTTCAACTAGACAAGTTTTCTTTAACGAAACTAAAGTTCCAGTTGAAAATATGTTAGCAGGAAGAGGAGAAGGTTTTAAAATTGCTATGAACTCCTTAAACGTAGGACGTATTAAATTAGCTGCAGCTTGTTTAGATGCACAACGTAGAGTAATTTCAACAGCTGTAAATTATGCTAATGAAAGAGTTCAGTTTAATACGCCAATTTCATCTTTTGGAGCTATTCAGGCAAAGATTGCAGAAATGGTTACGAATTGTTATGTAGACGAAAGTGCTACTTATAGAGCAGCAGGTGACATTCAAAACAGAATTGTAGCTCGTGAAACTGAGGGAAATTCTCATCAAGAAGCGGAATTAAAAGGAGTTGAAGAATATGCAATTGAATGTTCCATATTAAAAGTAGCCGTTTCTGAAGATGTTCAAAATTGTTCAGATGAAGGAATTCAAATTTTTGGTGGAATGGGATTTTCAGAGGATGCTCCAATGGAAGCAGCATGGAGAGATGCTCGTATTGCTAGAATTTATGAAGGAACAAACGAAATTAATCGTATGCTTTCTGTAGGAATGTTAGTAAAAAAAGCAATGAAAGGTCATGTTGATTTATTAGGTCCAGCTATGGCTGTTGCCGAAGAATTAATGGGAATTCCATCTTTTGATGTACCAGATTATTCAGAATTTTTAGCCGAAGAAAAAGAAATGATTGCTAAATTGAAAAAGGCATTTTTAATGGTCGCAGGATCTGCTGTTCAAAAATTTGGAGCAGAGTTAGAGGAGCACCAACAACTATTAATGGCTGCTGCAGATATGTTAATTGAAATTTATATGGCAGAAAGTGCTGTTTTGAGAACCGAGAAAATCGCAAAAAAATTAGGTCAGGATAAAGTATCAGACCAAGTTGCGATGGCACAATTATATTTGTATAATGCAGTTGATATTGTTACTCAGAAAGGTAAGGAAGGAATAGTTTCTTTCGCTGAAGGCGATGAGCAACGCATGATGTTAATGGGTTTAAGACGTTATACAAAATATGTAAATATGCCAAACGTAGTGAAATTACGTGAGCAAATTTCTTCTAAAGTTATTGCAGAAAATAAATATTGTTTTTAATATTAATTTAAAAACATATAAGAATCTGTATAAATATCTAAACTAAGTTATAGTTTATTTTATTATTTCAAATATAAAGCGCCAGATAAGAATCAGGCGCTTTTTTTGAATATGTATTTTTTTATTTTATTTAAAATGGGTTAAAAAACCATTGAATGTTGTAAGATTAATCCTGATTTAAATTTTAATTTAAAAAATCCAATTAATTTGTTACATCTGAATCATTTAATTTTTCATCCATAATTTTACTGTTGTATAAGACTACGGGTTTACTATTGTTTTTCTTCATTTTTAAATTTAAAAACTCTACAAATAACGAGAAGAAAATTGCGAAGTATAAATATCCTTTTGGAATACTATGAACGGTTTCACCACCAAAGAATTTAAAATTGGCTAAATGTGAGCCCTCTGCTAATAACATTACACCAATTAATATTAAAAATGACAATCCTAAAATTTGAATAGTTGGATGATTGTTTACAAATTTACTCACAGGGCCAGCAAAAATCATCATAATAATTATTGAAATGATTATTGCCATAATCATGATTTCAATAGCACCTTCAGCCCCAAAACCAACTGGTGGTTCTGCAGCGCTAACTAAACCAATTGCAGTTAAAATACTATCAAAAGAAAACACAATATTTAATAAAGCGATTTGTAAAATTGCTGCACCCAAAGAATTACTAGCTTTGCCACTAGTAGATTGATCTTCTCCTTCAAGTTTATGATGTATTTCTGATACAGATTTGTATAACAAAAATAAACCACCACTGAAAATAATTAAACCTTGTCCAGAAATCCCTCCTGAGAAAAAGCCGAAATCAAAATCATAAAAAGATTTTTTCAAACTCATTACCCAAGTTATTCCAAAAAGCAAAACAATTCGAAATGCCATTGCTAATAATAATCCGATTCGTCTAGCCTTAGGTTGATCTTCTTCTTTTAATTTTCCTGAAATAATTGATAAAAAAACAATATTATCTATTCCCAAAATAATTTCTAAGAATGTTAGTGTTAATAATGCTATCCAAGCATCTGGGTTAGTTAAAATTTCCATTTTTGTAAATTTAGGTTAAAGTAATAATTATGTTAAGTAAAGAGTTAATTGTACGTGGCTTATAATATTTTTGTTACAGAACCAAACTGTTTTTTTGCATCGCCAACAAAAGAATATTCAAAATTATATTTTAAGTCTTTGGTATTTAGTATTTTAACATGAACTGCTTTTTTTTCTGCTCTGTTTTTCGGCTTAACATTTTCTAAAATATATTCACAATCATTTATCCATCGTATAGAAAAAGTGTCAATAATAGCGTTATAATTTTCAATTTGAATAGTATCATTTCTTTCAAATTTACTTGAAAATTTTTTTCCATCAACAGTGGTTTCTGAGGTAAATTTCCCTGTTTTAAAATCAGTACACTTCCGTTCTTGATTATAACAAGAAACAAGTGATAAAGCGAATAATAAAATGATTTTTTTCATTATGAATAAATAAAATAGAGTATAATTGAAGTTGCTGCTAATAAATTGAAAATGAATGTAGTAATATGATTTCTAATGTAATATTTTTCAGTTGTTTCAATACTTAATTTGTTTTTTCCAAAATGAAACAACCACCAAATTATTCCACCTAATATATTGTAAACATTAACTGACATTTTTTATTTTTCAAAAAGGCTTTTCATTATAGTATTTACACCCTTAAACATTAAATAAATAGAAAACCCACAAACTAAAACACCTAAAATCGCCACATAAATAAATAAAGGATGTTTTTGATTTTTAAAACTACTATTTAAGATAAATACACCTACAAAAAGTGTGGGTAGCGAACCTAATAATATACGAAGTCCTTTGTTTAGTATTATTTTATTTACAGACATACTATCTTTATTTTTGACTAGTGTAATAATCAACAGCTTTTCTTACACTGCCATAATCTTGCAATAATTTGGCACCTATTTCATACGACACTGGAATTTCTTCCATTATCATTCGTATTCCTCTGTCAATTAGTTTGTCGTTACTTAATTGCATATCTACCATTTTATTGCCTTTGACTTTTCCAAGTGCAATCATAGAGGTTGTAGAAATCATATTTAATACTAATTTCTGAGCTGTTCCTGCTTTCATTCTGCTGCTTCCAGTAACAAATTCAGGGCCAACAATTACTTCAATTGGGTAATTTGCAGTTTGCGAAAGCGGACTATTAGCATTGCAACTAATACTTCCTGTTGTAATTCGGTTTTCATTACATTTTTGTAAACCACCGATTACATATGGGGTCGTTCCAGAAGCAGCTATACCAATTACAACATCGTTTTCATTAATTTGCCAGGATTGTAAGTCAATCCATGCTTGATTTTTATCGTCTTCTGCAAATTCAACTGCTTTTCTAATTGCGGTATCTCCACCTGCAATAATTCCAATAACAGTATCAAAATCTACACCAAATGTTGGCGGACATTCACTGGCATCTACAACACCTAATCTGCCTGAAGTACCAGCTCCTATATAAAATAAACGTCCACCCATTTTCATTTTAGTAATTACTTGTGACACTAAAATTTCAATTTGTGGCATAGCTTTTTCAACAGCTAATGGCACTGTTTTATCTTCAAAATTAATATTAGTAAGCAATTCATGAACAGACATTGTATCTAAATAGTCATATTTTGATGTTTGTTCCGTAGTTTTGATAAATGACATTGAAAATCTTTTATTGTTGCTCAAATATACAAAGTAATTATAAATTTAAAGAATGACAGCCCTAGTTTCTCGAATATTTTTATATTTGTTGAAAACTAATTCTTTTGACTCAAAAATCTCACAGATTAAAAATTTGTTTAGTTACCGTAACGCTATCTAATGGAGGAGCAGAAAGAGTTGCTTCAGATTTATCATTGTACTTTGAAAGTCAAGGCATTGAAGTGTATCATGTTGTTTTTTCTGGTAAAATTGATTATAATTATGCAGGTAAACTTTTTCATTTAGAGCATTTAAAAGATAAAAGAAACAGTTGGTGGAGTAGAAGTAAACGATTTTTTGCCTTAAAGCAATTTTTTGATAACAATCATTTTGATTATGTAATTGACTTTAGAACAAAAGAGTTTTTTTTGCAAGAATTGATAATTCACACTTTTGTTTTTCCAAAATTCATCCAAACCATACATAGTTTTAAAATCAAATCGTATGTACCAAAAAATAAATTCTTAGCAAAATTATTATACAGAAATTGCCAGCAATTTATTACTGTTTCGAAAGGAATTAAAGATGAATTTAATAAAAAACATAATTTTTTACCCATTAAATTAATTTACAACCCTATTGATTTTGATTCAATTTCAAAACAATCTAATCAAGATGTTTCTGTCGATTATCAATATATAATATCAGTAGGAAGTATGAATATAAACATAAAGCAGTTTAATAAATTAATTGAATGTTATGCCAACTCGATTTTACCTTCTAAAAATATAAAATTGATTATTTTGGGCGAAGGCAAATTAAAAAACAAATGGATAAAATTGGCAGAAAGTCTTAATTTACGTGATATGGTAATTTTTAATGGCAACGTAAAAAATCCATTTCAATATTATGAAAATGCATTATTTACTGTTTCTACAAGTAAATATGAAGGCATGCCAATGGTTTTGTTAGAATCTTTAGCTTGTGGCACCCCAATAATTTCTTGGGATTACGCATCGGGTCCAAATGAAATTATTACAAATAAACAAAACGGATTATTGATTGAAAATCTAAACAATAAAAAACTAATTGAAGCAATGAATTTATTTATTTTAGACAATAATTTATTTTTACAATGTCAAAAAAATGCCTTATCGAGTGTAAAACGTTTTAGTATTGAAAGCATTGGAAGTGAATGGGTAAAACTTTTAATTAAGAAAAATTAATTTTGAAATTAGTACTAATAAGTAGTTAATTTTACACCTATTTTCATTAATAAAAATTTAGTTTTATCTAATGAAATTAATATAAAATGAGGCATTTTTAATAGCAAATTTTGTTTCCAATTTAAGTTTCTAGAATCAATGGTTGCAATCATTTTTTTCCATCGCAAATCGTTATTTTTCTTTAAGCGTTTTCCTAAAACATATCGTTCGAAATCGAGATATTTTTTTAATTCCGAATTTGTTTTTGCCCAATTTTCATAATTATCAAAATCTGGAATGGTTTTGTTAAGCAATGAACTTTGTGTAATTTGATTGTCTGTTTGCATAAAATAACTCATTTGTTTGGAATTATGATATGCTAGTTTAAAATTGTAATTGGCTCTTATATTGAAATCTAAATCTTCTGAAAAACTAATTTTTTCATTATAAAAACCAACCTTTTCAAATACTTCTTTATGAAAACAAACAGAACCATGATTATAAATACCTTGTTTAATATTTATTTTGAAAAACGGAATATATCCTTTAAAATCTATTGGTAAAATTTCTGAACCATTTTTAGGATTTTTAACAACTTCATCCCATACCTCTTCATAATTTGTTCCAAAAATTCTCGCTTCTGGGAAATTTTGGATTAATTGAAAGATACTTTCTAAAAAAGTAGGTTTCCATACATCATCAGCATCTAAAAACGTAACGTAATTGCTTGTAGCATTCTTAATACCTGAATTTCTTGCAGCCGCTAAACCAGAATTTTTTTTATGATGAAAAATTCGAACCCTATCTGAAATATATTTTGATGCAATTTCTACACTTTGATCTGTTGAATAATCGTTTATAATTAATAAATTAAAATCCGTAAACGTTTGATTAAGAATGCTTTTTATGGCATTTTCAATATATTTTTCTTTATTATAAAGCGGAATTATGATAGTAAAAAAAGACATGTTAATCAGTTAAAATATATTGGAAAACTTCTTTCCAGTTGTGTAAATCTTTACTAGTGTCAAAAGGTGAAGTATTTCCATGAAAAGTATGATTACTTTCTACAAATTCAGTAATTAGTTTTGCTAAATCAGAAGCGTTTTTTTCATCAAAAAAAGTAACTTTTTCATAATTTCCACACGCTTCTTTGGCATAAGGTAAATTTGCTAAAAACATGGGTTTTTTGTAAGCTTTTGCTTCTGAAATTGGCAAACCCCATGTTTCTATTTTTGATGGAAAAAGCAAGCAATCCATAGCATTATACATACAAAGCAATTGTTTTCTGTTTACATTTCCATAAAAATAAACATTTTCTAAAAAACGGTATTCTTTCACTAAAAATTGCGCGTATTTTTCTTTATTACCTTTTATAGTAGTGAAATGAAATTGGGTTTGTGCTAAAATATTTATAGGCAATAATTTTATTGCTTCTAAAATTATTTCATGATTTTTGTAACTTCTTGGAAAGCTTGGGTAAAAAAAATGTATTTTATTCTCTTCAAAATTGTATTTTTCTTGAGTAATTTCTTCGACATATTTTGGTATGGCAACTTTAATATTTGTGATGTTAAATCGCTTTTCGAAAGTTTTTTTAATCCAATGTTGTTGAACAAAAACTGTATGGTTTTTAGATATATTTAAATTGAAAAGGTAATCATATAAAACAGAAAAAATCCCAATTTTGTAATTAAATTTCCAATCTTTCCAGGTGGGTTGAAATAAAGTTGTAGGATGATGGCAATACACAAATTGTTTTTTTGCCATTACATTTGGTGTGGTGTCATGAAGTGAAAACCAAATATCAGGTTGTACTTGTTTCGATAGTTTTTTAAAATAAAAATACTCGTAATACAAACGAAACCACCAAGATTTTTTCGAGAGCGGTATTTCAATAATTGTAATATTTGAAAATTCAAATTTTGAGGCGTCATGAACCAAAGCAATTACTTCAACTTCCTTATTTTCAATGTATTTAGAAAGTTCTTGTAACGCATTGTGAAGAATAGTAAATATACCACCTTCAACCATGTTTATACCCGAAATCACAATTTTTTTTCTTTTCAAAGCAATTAAATTATTTATCTAAAAGCATTTTTCCAGCAATAACTAATAAAACAATTGCGAAAATTTTTTTTAGTATATTTTGATCTAATGTTAAGGCGAGTTTGCTCCCGAAAATACTTCCTACAACAAAAAAAACAGCAATAACGGCAGCGTATTTAATATTAATTTGCCCTTCTTTATAATAAGTAAAAACAGCAACTGCTGTCACTGGTACCGCTAATACAGCCAAACTTGTCCCTTGTGCTTGGTGCTGGTTAAAACCGAAAAACAGAATCAATAAAGGCACCATGATAATACCACCACCTACGCCAACTAAACCGCTAAGGACACCTGCTAAAATTCCGATAAGAATTAAAGATACAATTATTTGTAAGGTCATTTTGCTTTTCATTTTATTTATTATACCCTTCAATTGGAATTTCAATTTCGTATATTTTTTTTGTTGGATTATCTAATTTTTTATCACGCAACCATTGGTTATGTGTTTTTAAGATTTTATAGTTAATTCCTTGACTTATAGCAAATGTAGACAAATTTGTTATAGTAGAGTCAATCATTATTTTTTTTGTATTAATTTTTGGGTATAATGCTTCTTTAGGAATTAAATAGCCATATTTT
>JBIPOM010000088.1:0-8874 GCA_044379175.1 Flavobacterium sp.
AAGAACGAAATATTGATATTCCAATTATGGTTTCAGGAACCATTACAGATGCTTCTGGAAGAACTTTATCTGGACAAACCGTCGAAGCTTTTTTAATTTCTATTCAGCATATTCCTTTATTAAGTGTTGGGTTTAATTGTGCTTTGGGAGCTGATCAGTTAAAACCTTATTTAAAACGCTTGGCACAACATACACAAGTAAATATTTCCGCACATCCAAATGCGGGTTTGCCAAATGCTTTTGGTGAATACGACCAAACTCCAATGGAGATGCAGGCTTTAATTCGGGAATATTTACAAGACAATTTAATAAATATAATCGGAGGTTGCTGCGGTACAACTCCAGAACACATTAAATTAATAGCAGAAGTTGCAACAGAATTTAAGCCAAGAAAATCAAAATAAAACAGTCATTTAGCATTTTACTATTCTAAATGAATTTTAAAAAAGCAAAAATGAAAAATAGCATAATCAAATTAAAAAAGTACGTGACTAAAACCAAAACTTTTTGGAAAGAAGTAATTGAAAATTATAAAAAAATAAGCAGTATTCTTTAAGATTAGCCTGCCAGATTATAAAATAAAATGTCAAAAAAAACTAAAATAAATTTACAACTTTCAGGATTAGAACCGCTCTTTATTAATGAAGAATCTGTTTTTGTGAATATTGGTGAACGAACCAATGTAACAGGTTCTCGTAAATTTCTTCGTTTAATAAAAGAAGAAAAGTATGATGAAGCACTTTCAATAGCTCGTGAGCAAGTGGAAGGCGGCGCTCAAATTATCGACATTAATATGGACGAAGGAATGTTAGATGGCGTTTATGCTATGACAAAATTCCTAAATTTAATTGCTGCAGAACCAGATATTGCTCGTGTTCCTGTAATGATTGATAGTTCGAAATGGGAAATTATTGAAGCGGGTTTAAAAGTCGTACAAGGAAAAGCAGTCGTAAATTCCATTTCTCTAAAAGAAGGCGAAGCGGTTTTTATTCATCACGCCAAGTTAATTAAACGCTATGGCGCGGCTGTAATTGTAATGGCTTTTGATGAAGTCGGACAAGCAGATAATTACCTAAGAAGAATTGAAATTTGTAAAAGAAGTTATGATATATTAGTCAACCAAGTAGGTTTTCCTGCCGAAGATATCATTTTCGACCCCAATATTTTTCCAGTAGCAACCGGAATGGATGAGCATAAATTAAATGCCTTAGATTTTTTTCAAGCTACAAAATGGATTCGTGAAAATTTACCTTTTGCTAATGTTTCAGGAGGCGTAAGTAATGTTTCATTTTCCTTTCGTGGTAACGATAAAGTTCGTGAAGCGATGCACTCTGCTTTTTTATATCACGCCATTCAAAATGGGATGACTATGGGAATTGTCAACCCAGAAATGTTAGAAATTTACGATGAGATTGATTCTGTTTTATTGGCACACGTAGAAGATGTACTTTTAAACAGAAGAGAAGATGCTACTGAACGATTATTAGATTTAGCCGAAAGTTTTAAAGGTGATTTTAAGATAAATGAAAAAGCTATAGCTGAATGGCGAAATGGTGCTATTCAGGAACGATTAACCCATTCTTTAGTAAAAGGAATAGACGTATTTATAGAAATTGATGTTGAAGAAGCCAGATTAAGTGCCAATAAAGCTATTGAAGTGATTGAAGTCAGCTTAATGAATGGTATGAACGTGGTTGGCGATTTATTCGGAAGCGGAAAAATGTTTTTACCTCAAGTGGTTAAATCAGCTCGAGTAATGAAAAAGGCAGTTGCTTATTTATTACCGTTTATTGAAGCTGAAAAAGATTCAACAGCTTCGTCTTCCGCCGGAAAAGTATTGATGGCAACTGTTAAAGGTGATGTACATGATATTGGAAAAAATATTGTATCCGTAGTTTTGGCTTGTAACAATTTTGAAATTATCGATTTAGGCGTTATGGTTCCGCCAGAAAAAATTATTGATGCTGCCATTAAAGAGAACGTAGATATTATCGGTTTAAGCGGATTAATTACACCTTCATTAGACGAAATGGTGTATTTGGCCAAAGAAATGGATAAGTTGAACATCAAAATTCCAATAATGATTGGTGGTGCTACGACTTCTCGTGCACACACAGCCGTTAAAATTGCACCAGAATATGCAGCAACTGTAGTCCATGTTAATGATGCATCAAGAGCGGTAACAGTCGCTTCGAATTTATTAAACACAGAAACAAAAACCGATTTTTCAATAGCTTTACGTAAAGAATATGACATATTACGAGATGGTTATTTAAATAGAGCAAGGGAGAAAAATTTCTTAACAATTGAAGAAGCGCGTAAGAATAAATTTAAGATAGATTGGAACAATTACGTAGCTATAAAACCTAATTTTATTGGAACAAAAACTGTTGAGGTAGCATTATCAGATTTAGTTGATTTTATCGATTGGACACCGTTTTTTCAATCTTGGGAATTATATGGAAAATATCCTGCTATATTAACTGATGAGGTAGTGGGAGAACAAGCATCAGATTTGTTTAAAGATGCACAAAATATGTTATCTAAAATTGTCTCTGAAAAATGGTTTACAGCTAAAGGAATTTTAGGAATTTTTCCAGCTAACACAGTTAATGATGATGATATTGAAGTATATTCAGAACCTTTAGCCCAAAACCCAAAACCCAAAACCTTTTTATCATTAAGACAACAATCGCAAAAAACTGCTGGTGCGCCTAACATCGCTTTGGCCGATTTTATTGCTCCAAAAGAAAGTAGCGTTCAGGATTATATGGGTTGTTTTTGTGTAACCACTGGTTTTGGCGTAGATGAGAAAGCAACAGAATTTGAAAATCAATTAGATGATTATAATGCCATTTTAACCAAAGCTTTAGGCGATAGATTAGCAGAAGCTTTCGCAGAATATTTACATTTAAAAGTTAGAAAAGAAATTTGGGGGTATGCTTCAGAGGAACAACTTTCCAATCAAGAATTAATTAAGGAAAATTACAAAGGAATTCGTCCAGCACCAGGTTATCCAGCTTGTCCAGACCATTTAGAAAAGCCAACTATTTGGGATATTTTAAATGTGGAGGAAAATATTGGTGTAAAATTAACAGAAAGCATGGCAATGTGGCCCGCTTCTTCTGTATCAGGATATTATTTTGCTCATCCAGAAAGTAAGTATTTTGGGTTAGGAAAAATAAAATCAGACCAGGTAGCAGATTACGCAAAAAGAAGAAACATATCAATAGACACAGCAACTAAATGGTTAGCACCAAATATTGCAGATTAATTTAAGGTATTGGGCAAAAGGTTTAAGGTAAATAGACTACCTAATAACCAAAACCCAATACCTAAAACCTAAAAAAAATGAAAGTAACAGAACACATAGAAAAAGCCAAAGGAAAACCTTTGTTTTCTTTTGAAATTTTACCACCTCTAAAAGGTCAAAATATTCAATCTATTTTTGATAGTATTGATCCGTTAATGGAATTTAATCCACCATTTATTGATGTTACCTATCATCGAGAAGAATATGAATTCAAAGAATTACCTAACGGGTTATTGCAAAAGAAAATTGTAAAAAAACGACCAGGTACGGTAGGAATTTGTGCAGGAATTCAAAACAAATATAATGTAGATGCCATTCCGCATATTTTATGTGGTGGCTTTACGAAAGAAGATACCGAGAATTTACTAATTGATTTAGATTTTTTAGGAATCGATAATGTAGTAGCACTTCGTGGCGATGCAGTTAAAAGTGAAATTTATTTTAAACCAGAAAAAGAAGGTCATGTTTATGCCTCTGAATTGGTTTCGCAAATTCATGATTTAAATAATGGGATTTATTTAGATGCCGATTTGCAAAATTCATCTAAAACTGATTTCTGTATCGGAGTAGCAGGATATCCCGAAAAACATATGGAAGCACCAAGTTTGGATAGCGACATTCATTTCTTAAAACAAAAGATTAAAAACGGCGCCGAATACATCATAACACAAATGTTTTTCGACAATCAGAAATTTTTCGATTTTGTTGCGAAATGTCGAGCAGCTGGAATTACTGTCCCGATCATACCAGGTTTGAAGCCAATTTCAACAAAAAAACAACTAAATTTAATTCCACACCGATTTAGTATCGAAATGCCAGATGATTTAATCATGTCGGTTGTGAAAGCTAAAGATAACGACGCGGTAAAACAAATTGGTATTGAATGGTGTACGCAACAAAGTAAAGATCTTGTAGCGGCAGGAATTCCAGTACTTCATTATTACTCAATGGGTAAAGCAGAAACCATTAAAGCTATTGGCACTCAAATATTTTAATTTAATTTTCTTTTTAATTAGCTGTCATAAACTATATTTGTCTGAATTATTTTTATGAAGCAATTTTTATTTTTATTCATTTTTGGAATTTCGTTTTCACAAAGTCAATCGGACGCTTATTATCTAGATGTTCAAGGGTTTCGTGGAAATATTTTCAGACATACACAAGAAGTTAGCCATTTGGTTACTGGACATCCAGATGGATTTTTGGTGAGTATAAATAAAAAATCATCAGGTAAAAAGGAATGGCAACAAGTCTATGGTTATCCAGATTATGGAATTTCTTTCCAAGCTATCGACTTTAAAAACAACTATTTAGGTAAAAATTATGCGATAGGGTTACATTATAATTTTTACTTTTTAAAAAGACATTTGCTTTTTAGGGTTTCCCAAGGAATTGGATTTACAACAAATCCATACAACAAAGAAACCAATAATAAAAACAACGCTTTTGGATCGAAATTTTTAGATAACAATTACATTTTATTGCAATATCAAAAGCAAAACCTACTCGGCCCAATTGGTTTTCAAACAGGATTTATGCTTACCCATTTTTCGAATGCAAGATTTAAAGCACCTAATAGTGGTATAAATAGTTATTCCTTTACCCTTGGATTGAATTATAATTTTATTAAAAGCAAGTCAATAATAAAAGATAGTTTACCAAATTCAAAATCGTTTGCAGAAAAAATTAAATACAATTTGGCTTTTCGAACAGGAGTTTCAGAAGCACCAGTAGTAGGAATTGGTCAGCGTCAGTTTTATCACATCGGGTTATATGCAGACAAACGATTTAATAGAAAAAGTGCCATTCAATTAGGGACAGATGTGTTTTTTTCAAGGTATTTAAAAGATTATATTCAATTTTCTTCTGTAGCCTTTCCAGATAAAAAACCCGTAGATCCTAACACAGATTATAAAAGAATTGGTGTTTTTGTGGGGCACGAATTATTTATTAATAAGCTATCCATTGAAACCCAATTTGGATATTATGTATACAAACCATTTAAATATGATATTGATATCTATCAGCGATTGGTGCTAAAATATTATATCAATAAAAAATTATTTACAGGAATTGGTTTAAAAACGCATAAAGCAAAAGCAGAAGCGGCAGAATTAACTTTAGGAATTAGATTATGATGAAAAAATATATACTTTTTGCTTTTCTATTATTTCTTTCAGGTTGTGGAATTTCTGAAGATTGTATCAAAAATGCAGGAAATCCAGTAACTAAAGAAATTGCTATTTCTGATTTCGATAAAATTCGCATACATGCGGGAATTTCTTTAGTGGTAAAAGAAGGACCAGATTTTAAAGTAACCATACAATCAGGAACAAATATAATCGATAATATTGAAGTCAATAAAGAAGGTGATTTTTTAGTTTTAAAAGACAATTCAACCTGCAACTGGACGCGCGATTTTAAAGCTGCAACTGTTTTTGTTACGGCACCAAATATTATCGAAATTCATAGTAAGACCGAACAAGACATCTTTTCAGACGGAACGCTTACGTTTCCAATTCTTAGATTACTAGCAATTAATGATGATGAAGCTGGAACAGGCGATTTTCATATTAATATAAATAATGGACAAACCGTAATTGAATCGAATCACGTGTCTAATTTTTATATTAATGGTTCTTGCACAGAGCTGTTATGTAATTTCTATTTTGGTACTGGTAAATTTTATGGAGAAAATTTCATTTGCCAGAATATAAAAATCTTTCAACGTGGTTCTAACGATATGATTTTAAAACCTATTCAATCCATTTCAGGAAAAATTTTAAATACTGGGAATGTGATACTGAAAAATAATCCACCAATAATAAATGTAGAACAATTGTTTTCAGGGCATTTGATACTGAATTAAGCTTTAGTCTTCTCTCTAAACACTTTCTCTAAATTGCTTCCTAAATCCGAAAGTTGTGCATCTTCTACAATTTTTCCTTTATGGATAATGATAATTCTATCGCAAATAGCTTGTACTTCTTGCATTATATGTGTAGATAAAAAAACCGTTTTGTCTTTACCAATATTTTTAATTAAATCTCTAATTTCTATTAGTTGATTAGGATCTAATCCTGTTGTTGGCTCATCTAAAATTAATACATCTGGATTGTGAAGTAAAGCTGTAGCCAATCCTACACGCTGACGAAATCCTTTAGAAAGTTCGCCAATTTTTTTATGACATTCTGGAGTTAAGCCAGTCAATTCAATCACTTCTTGAATACGAGATTTAGCTGTTTTATGTACATCAGCACTAAATTCTAAATATTCACGAACATATAAATCCAAATACAACGGATTGTGCTCTGGTAAATAACCAACCGATTGTTGTACGTTTTTTTGTGCAGATGTCACATCAAAACCATTTACTATTGCTTCGCCTTCATCTGCCATTAAATAAGTTGTCAGTATTTTCATTAATGTCGATTTTCCAGCACCATTTGGGCCTAAAAAACCTACAATTTCTCCTTTTTTTACAGAAAAACTAACGTTATCTAACGCTTTTTGTGTTCCGTATGTTTTGGTAATGTTTTTTACTTCTATTGACATAATCTTGTTTTCCACAAAAATAATAAATAAAAGCAATACTTTTATAGATAAATTTAAGTTAATATGGTTTTTATTGTTTAATTTTTTTGTAAATTTGTTCAACAAAAATAAATACTATGGCAGCACCTAAAAAAAAGAAAGTAATTACTGAAGATGTAATTGTTTCTGCATACACAGATTATTGTTTAACTCATGCAAAAAAACCAAATTCGGTTTATGAATTTGCCAAGATAAACAATATGGATGAAACGGATTTTTATCATTATTTTGCTTCTTTTGAATTGTTAGAAAAGCAATATTTTGTAACCATGTTTGCTTATACTTTAGAATTATTAGAAAAAAATGAAGCGTATCAATCTTATGATAGTGCCGATAAATTATCCGCATTTTATTTTACATTTTTTGAAATGGCAACAGCAAATAGAAGTTTTATTATTTATTTATTGAAGCAAGATAAAAACCCAATGAAAAACTTAGGAAAGTTAACCAAACTTCGTGAAGTGTATTTGGAGTATGCTTTAACTATTTTAGAAAAGCCAATTAAAATAGATCAAGAATCGGTGGTAAAAATTCAAGATAAAGTATTGCAAGAAGCGTCTTGGTTACAATTTTTATCCATCTTTAATTTTTGGATGAATGATACCTCTTCTAATTTTGAAAAAACCGATGTTTTTATTGAAAAATCAGTAAAAGCGAGTTTCGATTTGGCATACAATATTCCAACCCAAAGTATCATTGATTTCGGAAAATTTTTGTGGAAAGAGCAAATGAATGGCATGTTTTCTAAATCATAAATTTTAAAAACACATAGATTTTAGAAGTAATAACTATTGTTTACTATTCAAAGCGAAGCTTCTCAAATTTAAACAATTTTTATGTGCCTATGTGTTTAAAAATAATATAACTTAAAAATGAAAAAAATAGACAGTATTCCAACAGGAAAGATGGAGCGTGTAACAAAATTAGTTACTACCGGAGTGAAAGTTGGGGGAAATTACCTAAAATATTATGGTGAAAAAGTCGTAAATCCATCGTTAACTAAAGATAAATTGCACGAAAGTAATGCATCTGATATTTATGATGGATTAAAAGAATTAAAAGGAAGTGCTCTAAAAGTAGCACAAATGCTTAGTATGGAAAAAAACTTGTTACCACAATCTTATGTAGATAAGTTTTCGTTGTCGCAATTTTCTGTACCACCATTATCGGCTCCTTTAGTTCGAAAAACATTTAAAACCTATTTCAAACAATATCCTGAAGAATTATTTGATACGTTTTCACCAGATTCCATTAACGCAGCAAGTATAGGTCAAGTTCATAAAGCAACCAAAAACGGAAAAGAATTAGCCGTAAAAATTCAGTATCCGGGTATTCGCGAAAGTATCGGATCCGATATTGCATTAGTGAAACCAATTGCGGTTAGAATGTTTAATTTACAAGGAACTTCGGATGAATATTTTCAAGAAGTCGAAGACAAATTAACGGAAGAAACTGATTATAAATTGGAAATATCGCAATCAATGACAGTTATTCAAGATTGTGAAAAAATCGATAATTTATTATTTCCTAATTACTATCCAGAATATTCTTCCGATAAAATTATAACCATGGATTGGATGAATGGGATTCATTTATCTGAATTTTGTTCAAGTAATGCGTCTCAAGAACAACGTGATAAAGTAGGACAAACCCTATGGAATTTTTACATGTTTCAAATTCATCAATTGAAAAAATTTCACGCTGATCCGCATCCAGGTAATTTTTTAGTAGATAAAAACGATAACTTAATTGCGATTGATTTTGGCTGTATGAAAGAAATTCCAAATGATTTTTATGTGCCTTATTTTGAAGTTTCTACACCAGAATCTTTAAAAGATATGGACTATTTTACAAAAAAATTATTCGAATTAGAAATTCTAAAAACAACGGATTCTCCGAAAGAGTTAGCGTTTTTTACAGATATGTTTCACGAATTATTAAGTGTGTTTACACAACCAATTCAAGCT
>JBIPOM010000089.1:0-8820 GCA_044379175.1 Flavobacterium sp.
TTTGGGGCGTTTTTTATTCGTTAAAATTGTTACTTTTGCACAAACATTAAAAAATGAACCTAAGAAAAGCCTATTTATTTGTATTTCTAATTTTACTTATTGATCAAGCAAGTAAAATTTACATCAAGACAAATTTTTATATTAACGAACAAGTAAAAGTGTTCGATTGGTTTAGAATCTACTTTGTGGAAAACGAAGGAATGGCTTGGGGTGCTGAAATTCCAGGTGATTATGGTAAATTATTTTTAACCCTTTTTAGAATTGTTGCTGTTGGAGGGATTTCTTGGTGGCTGTACGATTCTATAAAGAAAAAATTGTCAAATTATTTAACTTTTGCCATCACATTAATTTTAGCAGGTGCTATTGGTAATATTGTCGATTCTGTTTTTTACGGCGTAGTTTTTAATGATAGTTACAGCCAAGTAGCTACAATATTTTCTGACAAACCTTACGGAACATTGTTTCATGGTGAAGTTGTGGATATGTTTTATTTTCCAATTATTAAAGACATTCCGATGCCTGAGTGGGTTCCTTTTATTGGTGGAAGACCTTTTACCTTTTTCAACGCTATTTTTAATGTGGCTGATGTTGCCATTTCTACTGGTTTTGGAATTCTAATTGTATTCAACAAAAGATGTTTTAACTAAAAACAAAACATAATTTTCTGTTATTTTAATCTTTATTTATTCCTGTTTTAAATAATCATATCGTAAATTTGCCTCAAATAGTTTTGATATGTTCGATGTTCAGAAAATAAGAGCGCAGTTTCCTATATTGTCACAAAGCGTTAACGGAAAACCTTTAGTGTATTTTGACAATGGAGCGACTTCACAAAAACCTCAAGTTGTAATTGATAGTATTGTAGATTATTATTCTAAATACAATGCAAATATTCACCGAGGTGTGCATACGTTGAGCCAATTGGCAACAGATGCCTACGAACAAGCTCGATATAAAATCCAAAAGCATTTTAATGCGAAACAGCCTTACGAAATCATTTTTACGTCAGGGACAACCGAAAGTATTAATTTAGTAGCCAATGGCTTTGCTTCTTTAGTAGAAAAAAATGATGAGATAATTGTTTCTGCATTAGAACATCATAGTAATATTGTACCTTGGCAAATGTTGTGTGAACAGACAGGTGCTGTTTTAAAAGTAATTCCCATAGATATTCATGGCGAATTAATTTTATCTGAATACGAAAAATTACTTTCTAATAAAACCAAATTAGTTTGTTGCAATCACATTTCAAATGCTTTAGGAACGCTAAATCCAATTGAAGAAATTATAAAAAAAGCACATGCCGTTGGAGCAGCAGTTTTAATTGACGGCGCGCAATCTTGTCCGCATTTACAGCCTGATGTTCAAGCTTTAGATGTTGATTTTTATGTAACTTCTGCACATAAAATGTGTGGCCCAACAGGTGTTGGAATGCTTTATGGAAAAGAAGAATGGTTGCGTAAATTGCCACCCTACAAAGGCGGCGGAGAAATGATTGCTACCGTGACTTTCGAAAAAACAACATATGCAGATTTACCTCATAAATTTGAAGCAGGAACACCAAATATTTGCGGCGGAATTGCTTTTGGAGCAGCTATTGATTACATGAACGAAATAGGATTTGACAACATAGCCAAACATGAACACGAATTATTAGTTTATGGCACACGAAAGTTACAAGAAATTGAAGGTGTAACCATTTACGGGCCAACAGATTTGAATAAAAAAACTTCGGTAATTTCTTTCAATATAGAAAACATTCATCCGTATGACATTGGCACGATTATAGATAAATTAGGTATAGCAGTACGAACAGGACATCATTGTGCGCAACCAATTATGGATTTTTATAAAATCCCAGGCACAATAAGAGCCAGTTTTGCCTTTTACAATACAAAAGAAGAAATTGATATATTTGTAGCAGCTGTTAAGAAAGCTAAAATGATGTTATCATAACTAAAACCATATAAAATGAAAAAGTTTTTAATTTTATCAGCTTTAATACTTACCGTTTTAGCGTGTAGTGGTTCAAAAAAAATTAGCAAAGACGGTGTACCAATCATTTTTTATGAGGCAAATACTAGAGGTTTTTTTCTTTCGATAAAAGTTGAGAATCAAGTGCTTTATACATCTAATGAACGAGATTTTAAAGAATATTCAAATAAAATCGAAATTTCAGATACTGATTGGAAAGAGATTTCTGCATTAGCAAAAGCGGTCGATTTAGAAAAAGTAAAAGACTTAAAGTGGCCAACAGAAAAAAGATATTATGACGGCGCAGCATTTGCAAATATTATTTTCGAATCAAAAGGCATTAAATATCCAGCTAATGGTTTCGACCATGGTTTTCCACCATCAGAAATTGAAAAATTAGTTACTAAAATTACGAAACTAGTAGAAAAATAATAATGAATATTAAAGAAATACAAAACGAAATTGTTTCCGAATTCTCTATGTTCGATGATTGGATGGAACGTTACGAATACATTATCGAATTAGGAAAAGGCTTGCCAATTATTGAAGAACAATTCAAAACAGAAGATAATATCATTAAAGGTTGTCAGTCTAAAGTATGGGTTCATGCTGAAGAAAAAGACGGAAAAGTTGTTTTTTCAGCTGATAGCGATGCCATTTTAACTAAAGGTATAATTGCTATTTTAATTAGAGCTTTTTCAAACCAAACTCCGGCGGCAATTTTAGAAGCAAATACCGATTTTGTAGATGAAATTGGATTAAAAGAGCATCTTTCAGCTACTCGTGCAAACGGCTTGGTTTCGATGATAAAAAAAATAAAAATGTATGCTTTAGCATTTGAAGCAAGAAATTAAGAATTAAACAAATAAGTGAATTTTGTAAATAAAACTTATATGACTTATATGTTATTATAAAAAATCAAAAAATGGAAGAATTTAAAGACGAAATAAACCTAGGCGAAAGCGTAGTAACTGCATTAAAAGGCATCTATGATCCAGAAATTCCTGTAGACATTTATGAATTAGGTTTAATTTATGATGTAATGATTAACGAGGATAATGAAGTTAAAATTTTAATGACATTAACATCGCCAAATTGTCCAGTTGCTGAGTCGCTACCAAAAGAAGTGGAAGAAAAAGTTGAAAAAATTGATACGATTAAATCTTGTGAAGTAGAAATTACTTTTGATCCACCATGGAGTAAAGATTTGATGAGCGAAGAAGCGAAATTAGAATTAGGAATGCTTTAATTCAGTTAGCAGTTTTCAGTTTTTAGTAGGCCGTTTTCTGAATACTAATTTCTGAACACAAAACACTAGTAGTTATGAGTGAAATAGTAAATAAAGTGGCTAATAGTAGCTTAATGGTTTTCGATTTAGAAGATTATTATCCGGATAATCATGTTATAGCGATTGATGTTTCGCAATGGTTATTTGGCGGTGTTATTTTGAAGGAAACCGAATTTAGAGCCCAATTAAAAGCTGTAGATTGGTCTGTTTACGAAGATAAATACGTGGCATTATATTGTTCAGAAGAAGCGATATTGCCTGCTTGGGCATACACGTTAGTTACAGTTCATTTGTCACCATTTGCATTAAAAGTAATTCAAGGCTCTATAAAATTGGCAATTATCGATTGGTATCAAGATGTTTTAAACAAATTAGATTACACAGATTATTTTCAAAAACCTGTAATTCTAAAAGGATGTTCAAAAAAAGAAGTCCCTAATGAAGTGTACACTTTATCCATTCAAAAATTAATAAAAGTAGCAAAAAGTATTATGTTTGGCGAAGCGTGTTCTGCGGTACCGTTATTTAAAAAGAAATGACTCATTTATGACACAAATACAATCAAAATTAAAAACCTAAAAGGTGTTTCCAAACCCCAAATTCAATAGAGTTTGGGATTTTTTTTGTTTCTTTGTTTATATGAAGAAAACAGAGAAAAAAGCAGCTATCGGTTTTATATTTTTAACCTTAGTAATTGATATTACGGGTTGGGGAATTATTATTCCAGTAATCCCAAAATTGATTCAAGAATTAATTCATGGCGATTTAAGTGAAGCATCTAAAATTGGAGGTTGGTTATTATTTGCGTATGCATTTACCCAATTTTTAATGTCGCCGCTTATTGGGAATTTAAGTGATAAATACGGGCGACGACCTATTATTTTGTTTTCGCTTTTAGGTTTTTCGTTGGATTATTTATTTTTAGCCTTTGCTCCTACCATTACCTTTTTATTTATTGGGCGAATAATTGCAGGAATAACAGGTGCAAGTATCACTACAGCCACAGCCTATATTGCCGATATTAGCACACCTGAAAACCGAGCCAAAAACTTTGGAATGATTGGTGCCGCTTTCGGAATTGGGTTTATAATCGGACCTGTAATTGGTGGTTTATTGGGGCAATTTGGAGCAAGAGTTCCTTTTTATGCTGCAGCTGTTTTGTGTTTCATTAACTTTTTATATGGTTATTTCGTATTACCCGAATCGTTACCAAAAGAAAACCGAAGAGCATTAGATTGGAGCAAAACCAATCCCATTAGTGCTATTTTAAATTTAAAAAAATACCCAAAAATATTCGGATTATTTATATCGATTATATTAGTATATATTGGTTCACACGCCGTTCATAGTAATTGGAGTTATTATACGATGTATCAATTTAAATGGGACGAAAAAATGGTTGGCATTTCATTGGGAATCATTGGCTTACTTGTTGGAATTGTACAAGGTGGTTTAATTAGATGGATTAATCCGAAAATTGGAAATGAAAAAAGTATTATTTACGGTTTAATTTTATATACTATTGGCATGTTTTTATTCGCTATCGCTACAGAAAGCTGGATGATGTTTACCTTCTTAATTCCATATTGTTTAGGCGGAATTTCAGGACCAGCGTTACAATCGGTTATAACAGAAAATGTTCCCGCTAATGAACAAGGTGAAATTCAAGGAACTTTAACCAGTTTAATGAGTGCGACTTCTATTATTGGTCCGCCATTAATGAGTAATGTGTTTTATAATTTTACCAATAAAAATGCAACTGTTCATTTTCCAGGAGCACCATTTGTTTTGGGTGGGATTTTAATGTTATTTAGCACGATTATTGCTTTTTATTCGTTTAAAAAACAACGACTAATCGCTACTTCAAATACAAATATTGATTTGGGTAATCAATTATAGCGTTTCCATTATGTAAAACATCGGCACCAATTATGCCATCAACAGGTTTTATTTTTTGTTGGGATAACGCTTCGTTAACATGTGATAAATCGAAAAGAATAAAAGTAACTGACAATTGCTTCCAAGCGCCAATTTCAAGGCAATTGTCTGTTGCTATTTTGGTAGGCATTGATGTTGAACTAGCGCTTGCTGCTGTATTAGAATTTGGTGTAGCTTCTAAACTATATTTTTCAATACTATCAAAACCTACACAAGTGTTCGATGCGCCTGTATCTAAAATAAAATTCCCAACTACTCCATTCACTTTGACTTTAATAAGTAAATGTTGCGTTTTTAAAAATCTAAACTTAATTTTCTTGTATTTATATGTTTTTAAAATCGCAGGTAATTCGTTCATTTAATTTGGAATTAAAATTAAATATTGCCAAGCTTTTAGTCCAATTGGTGAATCCGATCTAAATTGGATTTTATAACCCGACATATAATCGGTAAAATCACCTTTTAACTGAATTTTTGTTTCAATAGTTTGGTTCGATAAATTGGCAATATAAATGATTTTTTCACCGTCTTTTTCACGTTCAAATGCTAAAATTTTAGTATCGTCATTTGTTGAAATTCGCTTATATGTAGCTGGATTTTTTCCGCCGTGTAAAGCCATGTTTTCATTTTTTAATTGACCTAATTTTGCTCTCAATTCCCATTCCTTTCCTTTTGTTTTTGGAATTGAATCTTTCTCGAAGAACTTTAAACTATGTTTCAATCCATATTCATTACCACTATACACTAAAGGCATTCCTGGCATTACATACGTTAAAGCCGTCATGGCTTCTTCAGCGGCACCTAAACGAGATTGAATAGTTCCATTCCAAGAATTTTCGTCATGATTGTCTACAAAATTCATTAAAATATCATCTGAAGCATATTTTTTTTCATCGTCAATTATTAATTTATCCCAATTTTCAACTGTGTTTTTGCCTTGAGCAATTCTATTCATCGTGTGGTGAGCTTCCCATCCATATGCCATGTCAAACAAATTACCTTTCAATAATTCTGGTTCCCAAGCTTCAGCCAACATAAAGATATTTTTTACAGCACGTAATTCTGGTATAGCTTGTTGCCAAAAATCGGCAGGAACATTTCCAGCTACATCGCATCTAAAACCATCAATACCTTCTTTTTGAATCCAGTATTTCATGTCGGAAGTCATTTCTTTTCTAAGATTTTTATTGTCGTAATTTAAATCCGCAACGTCTGTCCAGCCCCAAGTTTTTCCTGTTTCTGGATTGATTGGGTCAATAATTTCCCCTTTTTCGTTTTTTGTATAATATTCTGGATGTTCCTTAATCCAAATATGATCCCAACCAGTATGATTTGGCACCCAATCTAAAATCACATAAATACCATTTTCGTGAGCGGTTTTTACTAATTTTCTAAAGTCTTGAAAGGTTCCAAATTCTGGATTTACTTTCTTAAAATCAGAAACCGCATAATAACTACCTAAATATTTATGTTGTTCCGCTGCTGGCATTTCTGATGCAAATTTACTATTATCGCCACCAGTTGCTTTTCTTTTCGTTTGCGAAATAGGAAAAATCGGCATCATCCAAATGACTTTAACGCCCAATTGTTTCAAATTCGGAATGTCTTTTGTAAAAGCATTAAACGATCCTTCAGGTGAATATTGACGAATATTCACTTCATATATTACGGCATTTTCTAAACTACTCGAATCTAAATAATATCCTTCAGGCGGTAGATTAATATTTTGTGCTTGTAATGAAGTACTATTTGTAAAACTTAAGGCAAATACTGCCAACACTACTAATTTTTTCATATCTAATTTAATAAAAATTGTAAAGGTATTTCTAAACGTTTGTTCCAAGATTTTTCAGTATGATCTGCGTTTTCAAATTTTAAATTTTTAGAATTGGAAGTGTCAAATCCTTTAGCTTTTAATATGCCATTAACTTCTTTTTCATACCTGACATATTCTGCATCTAAGGTTTTTGTTCCAAAATCAAAATAAATTTTATGTGTTTTTGGATTGGGTAATTTAGCCATTAAATACTTAAAAATACCATTTGGAATAGGATTGTTTTCAACATTTTTTAAACCAATCCAATGAGTAGATAAACAAGCGGCTTTTCCAAAAATAGTAGGGTATTCGCAAAGGGCGTACATAGAAATTAATCCACCCATACTTGAACCCATAATGGCCGTATTTTCTTTATCGGTATACACAGAAAAATGAGAATCTATAAATGGCTTTACTTCCGAAACTAAAAACTTTAAATAGTTATCAGATGATATTTGAGTCAAATCTAAATTAATTTTTTTAGCTTCTTCAATTACGAATTTTTTTTCTATATCGCTTAAATAATCAATTGCTTTCTGTGGAAAATAATTTAAATGTCGAATGGATGGAATGTTCCAAACAGCAACCACAATGACTTCGTTTATGGCTTTTTTCTGGGTTAAAGAGTCAATTTTTTCATCAATACCCCATTCTTGATTGTTCCAAGTGGTTTTCGCATCAAAAAGCATTTGCCCATCGTGCATATATAAAACTTCGTACTTCTTGGTTTCTGAATACGTTTTTGGCAACCAAATATCAACCGTTCTGGTGGCTATATATTTTGATGGAAAGTTTTCAATACGTTTTATTTGTCCTACAAAATCGTTGTTATTTTGTAAATCAATAATTTTTATATTTTCTTGTGAAAAACACATACAACTGAACCATATAAAACACCAAAACTTCACTTGATTTTTATTTTTTTAATTCTAAAATTAAACTTGTTTTTCCTTCAATTGATAGTTCTGATTTTAAATCGAAATTTGCATCTGAAATAATGTCTTTTCCACTTGTATAGGAAGCCAAACTTTCTTTAAATCTTTCTAATTTTAATGATTGTTTGTCTTTACTATTGTTTACCACAACCATTACACTTTCGGTGTCGTTGTAACGAAAATATACATACACATTATTGTCTGGAAGATAATGCATTAATTTTCCGTTATGAATTATTGATTTCGATTTTCTCCAATTGAAAACTTTAGCGGTGAAATCGAAATAATTTGCTTGTTCGGCTGTTCTTCCCGATGCTGTAAAAGCATTGTTTTTATCTGAAGTCCAACCACCTGGAAAATCCTGACGAATGTCGGCATCGCCTTTGCCTTTATCGCCCGCCATACCAATTTCTGACCCGTAATACAATTGAGGAATACCTCGCATCGTAGCCAAAATAGTCATCGCCATTTTATATTTATTAATATCGTTTTTATAGATATAATTGAAACGGTTGGTGTCATGATTTTCTGCAAAAATTAATAAATTATTTGGATTGTCATATAGAAAATCATTTACAAAATTTTCGTAAAATTTAAACATTCCGTCGTTCCAATTTGTATTGTCTTCGTTAAAAACATTTCCAAATACATCATGCATCGTAAAATCCATTACACTTGGTAAATACGAATTATAACTTTGAATTTTAGCAATTGGACTGTCTTTTTGCCAATACGAAATTTGTGCTTGATCGTGCATCCATACTTCGCCAACGATATTGAAATAAGGATATTCGTCGGTAATGGCTTTGGTCCATTTTGCAATTCCTGCTTTATCGTTATATGAATATGTATCTACTCTAAATCCATCT
>JBIPOM010000090.1:0-8790 GCA_044379175.1 Flavobacterium sp.
CGCAATTATTTACAATTAACAAAATATAAATGATACCAGCCCAATTTGACGCCAAATCCGTAGAACAAAAATGGTACGACTATTGGATGAAACATAATTATTTTCATTCTACTCCAGACCATCGTACACCCTATACTATTGTAATTCCTCCACCAAACGTAACCGGAGTATTACACATGGGGCACATGTTGAATAATACCATTCAAGATGTGTTAATACGTCGTGCACGATTAAAAGGTTTTAATGCATGTTGGGTTCCTGGTACTGACCACGCCTCTATTGCTACTGAAGCAAAAGTAGTTGCCAAATTAAAATCAGAAGGCATTAATAAAGCAGATTTAACTCGTGAAGAATTTCTTAAGCACGCGTACGATTGGACAGACAAATATGGTGGTACCATTTTAGAACAACTAAAACAATTAGGGTGTTCTTGTGATTGGGATCGTACAAAATTTACTATGGATCCTGATATGTCAGCTTCTGTAATTCGCTCATTTGTAGACTTATATAATAAAGGACTTATATACAGAGGGTACCGAATGGTAAACTGGGATCCGGAAGCAAAAACAACGTTGTCGGATGAGGAAGTAATTTTTGAAGAACGCCAAGGAAAATTATATTACATCAAATATCAAATTCTTGATGAAGAAAATACCCAAAACCCAATACCCAATACCCAATTTCTGGTAGTTGCTACCACTCGTCCTGAAACTATTTTCGGTGATACTGCCATTTGTATTAATCCTAATGATGAAAGACATTTCAATTTAAAAGGAAAAAAAGCTATTGTGCCCATTTCTGGAAAAGTAATTCCAATTATTGAAGATGAATATGTAGATTTAGAATTCGGTACAGGTTGTTTAAAAGTAACGCCTGCGCACGATGTAAACGATAAAACTTTAGGTGACAAACACCACTTAGAAATCATTGATATTTTTAATGAAGATGCGACTTTAAATTCGTTCGGATTGCATTATGAAGGAAAAGATAGATTTGTAGTTCGTACAGAAATTGAAGAAGAATTAACTTCAATAAATGCATTAGATAAAGTAGAACAATATACTAACAACGTTGGAACTTCTGAAAGAACAAAATGTGTTATTGAACCTCGTTTATCCGATCAATGGTTCCTTAAAATGGAAGATTTGGTTAAGCCAGCCATTCACGCAGTTTTAGAATCCGACGAAATTAAATTATATCCAAATCGTTTTAATAATACCTATGCACATTGGTTAAATAATATTCGAGATTGGAATATTTCTCGTCAATTGTGGTGGGGACAACAAATTCCAGCCTATTTCTTTGGTGATGGAAAAGAAGATTTCGTTGTAGCTGAAAACATTGACGATGCAGTAAAATTGGCTCAAGAAAGATCTTCTAATTCAAATCTTAAAGCTTCTGATTTACGCCAAGATGCTGATGCACTTGATACTTGGTTCTCTTCATGGTTATGGCCAATGGCTGTTTTCGGTGGAATTATGGATCCAGACAATGAAGATTTTAACTATTATTATCCAACCAACGACTTAGTTACAGGTCCTGATATTTTATTCTTTTGGGTGGCGCGTATGATTATTGCAGGTTACGAATATGCTGATGCAAAACCTTTTAAAAATGTATATTTAACAGGATTAGTTCGTGATAGCCAAGGACGAAAAATGTCTAAATCATTAGGGAACTCTCCTGAACCACTTGGTTTAATTGAGAAATTTGGTGCAGATGGTGTTCGTGTAGGATTGTTATTAAGTGCGTCTGCTGGAAATGATATTTTATTTGATGAAGAATTATGTAATCAAGGAAAAGCATTTACCAATAAAATATGGAATGCGTTTAAATTGATTAAAGGATGGGAAGTTTCTGAAACCATTTCGCAACCAGAATCATCAAAGGTAGCTATTGCATGGTACGAAGCAAAATTGCAAGAAACACTTTTAGAAATTGAAGATAACTTTGAAAAATACAGATTATCAGAAGCTTTAATGGCAACATATAAATTGGTTTGGGATGATTTCTGTTCTTGGTTCTTAGAAATGATTAAGCCTGCATATCAACAACCGATTGATAAAGCGACTTTCGACAAAGCCATTGAAATGTTGGAAAATAATTTAAAATTATTACATCCATTTATGCCATTCTTAACAGAAGAAATTTGGCAACACATTTCAGAAAGAACACCTGAACAAGCTTTAATTGTTGCAGAATATCCAAAAATAACATCTGTAAATACAACTTTAATTGCTGATTTTGATTTTGCGACTGACGTAATTTCAGGGATTAGAACTATAAGAAAAGATAAAAATATTCCTTTTAAAGAAATGATTGAATTAAGAGTGATAAATAATGAAAAAGCATCGAATTATTTCGATTCAATCATCATGAAATTAGGAAACATTACCGACTTAGAATATGTTACTGAAAAGGTAGACGGTGCTTTATCGTACAGAGTAAAATCTAACGAATATTTCATTCCAATAACAGGAAACATTGATGTAGAAGCTGAGATTGCAAAATTAACGGAAGAATTAAATTACACGAAAGGATTCTTGAAATCGGTTCAGAGTAAATTATCTAATGATAAATTTGTAGCAGGTGCACCAGAACAAGTCATAGCCAACGAACGTAAAAAAGAAGCGGATGCTTTATCAAAAATCGCAACAATTGAGCAAAGTATTTCTGGATTAAAATAAAATTATAGCAAATAAAAATGCCAGTTTTCAAATGAAAATCGGCATTTTTAAACTCCAGATGACTTATAAAAAAAAGTATATAATCAGACTAAAATTAATTTATAGTCATAAACTATTCATTCCTGTTTTTTATAACCAAAATTAAAGTCTAAGAAACATTCATTACTATTTATTTTCTAATGAATGGTTATTTTTTATTTCAGTTACGCTATCTATATAGCCATACCAATTTTAAATACTAATAGATTTCATTAAATCGTTTTTCTGAATAATAGCTTCTGTGTCACTGTGCTCAATTTTAATCGTTAGTTTGTAATTTCTACAACTGCTTCTAAGTTTTCGGTAAGTATTATATACAATTAACTCAAATCAATTTCTGTTTGAATACTTTTTAAACTAATCATTTTTGAAGTTTTATATTAAACTAATCCGTTATACTTTCTGGTAAACCATTCAGTAGTTAAAGATACAACTATAATAAGCAATAACCACAAGAAATCAATTAAAGGTGAATTTTTAATAATAGTTTTTTCTACGGGTAAATAAGTGTCTTTTTGGAGTAATTTCTGAAGTAACTTTTCTATTTGATTTGGATACATGATTTCGCCATTATACTGATTGGCTAATTGTTGTAATTTTGACACATCCGGATTGACAAATTGTTTTTCCACATCAAAATCTAAAACTTCAAAAGTTCCGTTATAACTAGCGTTACTAGTTGTCTCTTTTACTTGAATCGCATAATTTCCTGGAGTTAAACCATCAAAAATAGCTTGATAACCATTATTTGCTTTTGAGAAATTGTAGTTTTTTGTTGATTTAGTATTCTTATTCGTTAACGTGATTGAAAGATTGGCGTTTTCTTCCAATTCATAACTTTTATTAAAATATTGTGCGAAAATTTCAATGGTTTCACCAGAATTATAAAAACTTTCGTGCTCCACTAAAAGTGATTTCTTAGCAGAATTAGTAGATAAATACTGAATTATCTTATCAATAAATAGATCGTATTTCTCGTAAGATTGGTTTAAAACAAAACTCTCCATTCGCCACTTCCAAGAATTTTCACCTAATAAATAAGCATTTCTACTAGTTCCTTTTTCAGAAAAAGTTAAAATTGGATTTCCAACTTCAATGCCATTTACTTTTGCTTTCAATAGGGTGTTTACATTTCCTTTTTCTGTAATCTTACCAAAAGGATTTTCTATTGGTGGAAATTGCGAAAACTGAATATCCGATTGTGCAAAAAGATTAAAATCGGACACAAATGAAACTGTAAAATCTTCTTTTTTATTGGTTAATTTAAACACTAAATCGGATTGCATTTGATTTAATAAATTATAATCAGTTGCCATTCCTGTTACAATAAAAGTGTTTATTTTTAAATTTTTATTAGCTTCAAATACTTTTCTAAAAGACGCATTTGGTTGATATAAAATTAATACATTGTATTTTTTTAAATCATTGATTAAATTAGGTTTAACAATCGTTACCTTACGTTGTACGTTAGATTCAATGGCGCGTTTTATTGCACCTAAATCTGGATGCGATACATCTGAAATTATTGCGATTTCTTTTTTCTGATCAAGTACTTCTACTGCGAAATTTTTAGAATTGTTATAACTATTTTTTTCTTTTAAAGATGAAGAAAGTACAGCTTTGTATTTTTGTAGTCCTACCCTATCTGCTTCTAATAAAATTTGCACCGATTGCACTTTATTTTTAGCATCAAAATTTATTGTTTGATTACTAATTTTCTTACCGTTTTTTTCAATTGAAAAGGCAGCTGAAACCGACTTATTTCCATTGTATTGTAAGAATATTTCTATTGGAAACTTATTCTTTAAAAATGCATATTTATTCGCGTTAAGCTGATTAATTTTTAAATCGAATGTAGTGGTTGTATCACCCAAAACAACTGGTAAAACAGTTGTAGATTCATGAAAACTAAATATATAATCATTTCCAATGGTCTGATTTCCATCTGTTATTAATATAACTGGGTAAAATGCATTTTTATTTAGTTGCTTTAAATTTACAGCTACATCGTGAATGTTTGATTGATTTCCCTTAAAGTCTAAAGGTTTTCCAGCGATAAATGTTTCATCAAAAGTATAATTTTGAATTTCAAATTTTTCTTTTAAAGCGGAATTTGAATTTAAAGTTTCAGCTAATCTTACCGCATCGGTAGTAGCTTTTAATTCTGATATAGAACGAGAATTATCGACAACAATAGCTAGCGGAATTTTATTGGTTTCTACTGTTTTTCTTGAAATTACAGGATTAATTAACAACAAAAGCAATGAAAAAACCGAAATAAAACGTAAAAAAGCCAATAACCAATTTATTTTACTTTGTTTATCGACTTTAAATAAATACTGATAAAACGCAACAACTCCAGATATAATAACCGAAAGTAGTATTAAAAAGATGGTGCTTGTTGTCATTGTTAGTTTAAGTGATATATAATTGGTTTTAATGTCAGTTATTTTAGCAAACTTCTAACACCAACAGTGTTTTAAATTTTGTATTTTAACTCACAATTCAATTCAATTTCCGGAGTTGAAAAACCTTTTCCTTTTCTTGGCTCGGTTGAATACAATCTCGCTTTAAATTCATATTCTCCTTCTGAATTATTTTCTGTAATAACTTTAAAAGTTTTTGGAATTCCCCAAAACTTTAAATATTTATATTTAGCATAATCTTTTCTTAATTCACTTTTAGTTTCTATAAATAATGTATAAACTCCGTTTTTTGAATCAAAAATCACATTCGCATTTTCTTCTTCAGAAAAAATTAGTTTTACACCATCAATTGTCAATTCTGCCTTTTCAAGTCCACCATCAATATCTTGAATTTCAGCTTTGAACAAAGTTCTTCCTGATTCAGATTTACAATTTAAATATGCAGTTGCAGATCCTATACTTTTGAATGAAGTAATTCCATGAAATACTATCAATAAAATTATTATTTTTTTCATTTCTTTTAAACTTTTAACCAAATAAAACTTTAAACCTTATTTACAATCTTAAGTGAGCATTCCCCCATCTACATTTATAACTTGTCCAGTAACATAGGCGCTCATTTCAGAACTTAAGAAGACACAGACATTTGCTACATCTTCAGGTGTTCCACCACGTTTTAATGGAATAGATTCTCTCCAACCTTTTACAACATCTTCGTTTAGTTTAGCTGTCATTTCTGTTTCAATGAAACCCGGAGCGATAGCATTACATCTGATATTTCTTGAACCCAATTCTAATGCGATAGATTTTGTAAAACCAATCATACCTGCTTTAGAAGCGGCGTAATTTGCTTGACCTGCATTTCCTTTTACTCCTACTACACTACTCATATTTACAATAGAACCTTTACGGTTTTTAAGCATTACTTTCTGCACCGCTTTGGTCATATTAAATACCGATTTTAAGTTGATATTCATAACCGCATCAAAATCTTCTTCAGACATACGCATTAACAAATTATCTTTAGTAATCCCGGCGTTATTTATTAAAATGTCAATATTTCCAAAATCAGCCATTACATCATCTACTAATTTTTGTGCTTCGTTAAAATCTGCAGCATTTGATTTATATCCTTTAGATTTTATTCCTAAAGCATTTAATTCATTTTCCAATGCTAAGGCAGATTCAGCAGATGAGCTATATGTAAAGGCAACATTTGCTCCGTTTTGAGCAAATACCTTTGCAATACCACTTCCAATTCCTCTACTTGCACCTGTAATAATAGCTACTTTTCCTTCTAATAATTTCATACAATTCTATTTTAATGATATACTTTCTTATAAAAGTCAAATATAATAATAATTTAAAGTAATAAAAACATCTTTTACATTAAACCTTTTTGTTTATTGCAAGTCTAAAAGAAATAAACCAAAAATAAAAGCCTATGAAGTCTATAAAAATAGTGACATTATTAGTAATTACTTTTTCAGTTATGTCTTGTAATGACAATAACGGAGAAGATTACACTACTATTACTGAAACTTATCCTGCTGTATTAGCAGAATTTGGTAGTTCAGTGGATTTAAATAATTTAGCCAATTATGCCAATCAAACTGTTCCTACATACATTACAAAAGACAATAGTGCTTTAAATCCAATATCAAATAAAGGTGCTACTTTAGGAAGAGTTTTATTTTACGATAAAAAATTGTCATCAAACAATACGATTTCTTGTTCTAGTTGCCACAAACAAGCAGTAGCTTTTGGAGATGATAACTTAGCAAGTATAGGAGTTAACGGAACTACTGGACGCCATTCTATGCGATTAATTAATACCCGATTTGCGACAGAATCTAAATTCTTTTGGGACGAACGTGCCGCCAACTTAGAAATACAAACCACAATGCCAATTAAAGACCACGGTGAAATGGGATTTAGTGGCACTAATGGAGATTTAAATTTTAACGCTTTAATAACAAAATTAAGTGCTATAAATTATTATAAAGAGTTATTTAAATTTGTGTATGGTTCGGAAGAAATTACAGAAACTAAAATTCAATTTGCATTAGCACAATTTATTAGAAGTATTCAATCCTTCGATTCAAAATACGATGTTGGACGTGCAGCAGCTCCAAATGATGGAGCTCCTTTTGCAAACTTTACGGCACAAGAAAATCAAGGTAAAAACTTATTTTTAACTCCTCCAACTTTTAATGCTGGGGGTATTAGAACTGCTGGTGGTTTGGGTTGTGCAGGTTGTCATAGAGCCCCTGAATTTGATATCGATCCCAACTCCAGAAACAATGGTATAATTGGTACTATTTTGGGTTCTGGAATTGATATTTCGAACACCAGAGCACCTTCATTACGTGATCTAGTAAAAATAGATGGTACAACAAACGGACAAATGATGCATACGGGAGTAATTACTACACTTCAACAAGCTATTGGTCATTATGGTACTATAAATATTGCGCCCGGAAATACTAATTTAGATCCAAGATTAAGACCAGGCGGAAATGGACAACAATTAAATTTAACAGCAACTGAAGTGAATGCTGTTATTGCCTTCTTAAGAACACTTTCGGGTACCGATGTGTATACAAACACCAAATGGTCTAACCCATTTAATTAACTAAAAAATCCCGCTCTAAAATTATTAGAGCGGGATTTTTTTATCTATTTATTTTTTAGAAAGCTACATTCCATTTAGGAAGTGTACCGTTGTCTTTTAAAAAACTTTGTAAAACAGTCGCTTCAACAAATGTTGGAATGCTTTTTGTTTTTCCTGTAAAAGTTTCATACCAAACTACTTCTAAAGCTGTAATTTCTTCTTTTTTCATTTGTGCAGGCCAAGAATATTTTCTTCCTGTTTTAGCAAATTGATGTCCGTTTACAATTTTATCATACAAACCGCCACTTTTTACTTTCAACGTACCGTCATTCTGAACCGTACCTGTTGAACCTACCATAATTAATTGTTTTTCTTCGTTACTTGCATCAAATACTAAGAAAACACCACTTGCACCATCTGGAGCATTACAAACCTCTTCTAAGTTCAAATCGGTTGTAAATAAAAAACTATTTGTTGATTTGTATTTTTTTAATTCTTTTTCCATTTTAATTTTATTTGTCACGAAAGCTTTATTGTGCTTCGTGTAGTATTAAACAAAAACTCCATCTTGATAAAATCTTGATGGAGTTTTAAAATATTTTAAGATTAAAACTTTAATTCTAATTAAAGTAATTATCCCATTATTTCTTTTACTTTTTTTCCAATTTCTGCTGGAGAATCTACTACGTGAATACCACATTCTCTCATGATGCGTTTTTTAGCTTCTGCCGTATCATCTGCTCCACCAACAATTGCACCTGCATGCCCCATTGTTCTCCCTTTTGGAGCGGTTTCACCAGCGATAAAACCCACAACTGGTTTACGATTACCATCTGCTTTTACCCATTTAGCAGCATCAGCTTCTAATTGACCACCAATTTCACCAATCATAATGATACATTCCGTTTCAGGATCGTTCATTAATAATTCAACAGCTTGTTTTGTTGTAGTTCCAATAATTGGATCTCCACCAATACCAATTGCAGTTGTTATTCCTAAACCTTGTTTTACAACTTGGTCTGCA
>JBIPOM010000247.1:0-8650 GCA_044379175.1 Flavobacterium sp.
ATCATACCCTGGATCGTTTTCCCTAATTGAGCGAACTTTTACGTATTCTGTTTGACATTTTTTACATATGTATTCATAGATGGGCATTAGGCCACCTTTTTACCAAACCTTGACCAGGCTCTTTCATGTAAGAAAAATCCAAGCATTTCACATGCTGTATAGATTATTGCAAAAGATCCAGCATATTCCCAATGTGCTTCACCAGTAATTGCCTTTTCAAAAAAATACACCAACGTACCAACAAAACCTATGTGTACGATTGGCCAACTAACTGTCTTATATAAACTTTTTTTCTTTGAATCTTGTGTCATATATCTCCTTAATATATTATATCACAAAAAAATGCTAATTACCTATTATACTTTTTCTTATTTCCCAATAACTTTCTATCATATCTATCTCTTCATAAAAATCTATAATGCTTCTTGTATATTCCAAAAAGGTAAAATATTTGTTTCTACCAAGTATCATTATTTTTTTAACTTCTTTTGTCATATCGTCATCATCAAGAACCCATATCCTAGTCCAATGGTTTGGATTGTTGCGATCAGTACCAACAAACTTCCACCATCTTTCATCATATGGAAATGAATACTTAATATCGTTACCAGCATAATGAACGATAGCATCAGCATATGGTGCAACCACATCATAGTCTTGACAATATACTGCTATAGATTGCTCTGGTTCTTCAAAAGGAAATCTGTGATATGAAGGAAATTCTATTGCTTTAATGTCAGAACATTTTGCAAAAATAAAATTACAAGAAATATAATAATTTTTAAAATATTTATCATTAACCTTATCTTTATCTAGTGCTACGTCAAACTCAACTACCTCTCCATGTAAATCTAATTCATTAAAAGTTCCATCTACAACCCACCTTGTTTTCCAATTACGTTTACCTTGAACTTTGGCTGTAGCCTGTCTAGATATAATTCTTTTTTCATTATTTTTTGTTAACTCTTCTATGTCATCCATTAGAGTAGTATCCCAGTTAAGTTCAAAATCTGCGTGGGCATCTATACCTAAAAAGTACTGCTCATCCTCTATTAGACCCCTTATAGCCTCTCTAATGCCTACTATGCCTGGCTTTCCATCTGCTATGTCTTGATCTCTAACTATCCTTACATTGTTAAACATTGATAGATCTGGCTCTTCTTTATAGTTTAAACCAAGTCCAAATACAATATTTTCAGGGTAGTATGCAGTGTCTAAAATATGATTCATAGTATCTACCAAATGCACATCTTCCCATGCTGGTATAGATACAAATATTTTTTTATTCATCTTATTATCCTTGCTCCGTATGTTTGTTCCCAATTAATTATATCACTCTCGTCATTAAGCAATGGTTGACCCTTAATATTTAAACTGGTATTAAGCAAAACTGGTACCTTTGATATTTTGTACCATCTGGATAACAGGTCGTATAGTCCAGGATGCTGATCTTTATTTACAGTCTGAACCCTAGAGGTACCATCTTTATGAACAACGGACGGTATCAAATCTGGCTTTAAACACTTAACTGCATACTGCATATAAGGACTTGTAAAATTCATATCAAACCATTTACTTGCATGCTCTTCCATCACAACTGGTGCAAAGGGTCTAAAGAGTTCACGCTTTTTAATATTATTAACCTTATCTTTAATGTTTGGATCTCTAGGGTCTGCCAATATACTTCTATTACCTAATGCTCTTGGTCCATATTCTGCTCTTCCACTTGCTATCGCCGCAATTCCACCATTCACTATTTCATTTAATGCTGAATCTACTGGATATTTATCTCCTAAATCATAACCAAGAAACGGTGTCTTAAAGTCAACATGCTTTCCATACAAGGCTGCCGCAGCACCCAAAGAACTTCCAGCATCTCCAGGGTTTGGCATAATCCATATATCATCAAATATATTCCACAACAATGTATTAGCAGAACAATTAAGAGCACACCCACCCATAAAAACTAATTTATTTTTCTTAGTTAATCTTTTTGCCATATACATAAAATCTATTAACTTTATTTGATAAACTTCTTGTACTGCTGCGGCAATATCAAACCTATCTTGCTCAGTTATTTCTGATCCCCAATCAAAAATTCCTTTATGAAAATTATATTTTTGATATCCAATTGATGGAAAGTATTCTAAAACCTTTTTAAGATATTTTTGTTTATCTCCATAGGCAGCCATGCCCATCATTATGTACTCTTCTTGGTTTGGTATCAGACCAATAAGTTGAGTAAACGCAGAATAAAATAAACCAAAACTAAAGGGATAATTATCTTTGTACATTAACTTAATATCATTTCCTTCTCCAGCCCAAATGGTAGAGGTATTAAATTCTCCAATTGAATCAAGTACTACTATCACTGCATCGTCAAACTTGCTAGTATAGTACCCTGCTGCTGCATGCGAGTAGTGATGTTTAAAATTAGTTCTTGGTATTGCATTAAGATAAGTATGTTCAAACCAAGGCTTACCGCCACCAAAACCACCACAAGTTTTAACTCTTAGTTTTTTTAAAAATGGATTTTCATAGTAGGCTATTTGATCTGGAATCCCATACTCCAATGCATTATCTATTAAACCCTTGTTGGTAAACCAATCATTTTTAACTTTGCTATATCTTTCTGCGTGTCCAGAAAATAACACCTTATCATCTTTAATTAAAGATATAGAAGCATCATGTGTTGTTTCATTAATTCCCATTATCAACATTTATAGCCTCCTGTAACTGAAACTCAGCCTCTTTAAACCAAGCATAATGAACTGCTTCGCTTGGATGGGTACCGTCATTTCCTATGATTGTCATGTTTTTTTCTTTATTTTGTATAAACCAAAATACATTTTTTGAAAATCGTTCTTTATCTACATCATAATAACTATCAAATGATTCTTTCATTGTTTTATTCATATATGTTTCAAACTTTTGTAGATCAACATTTATAAAATCAGTTATTCCAGGAATTGGATCAGACCAACTAGTAGAAAAAATTTTAGCATTATTAGTTTTACAGATATCTTCCAAAATACTATACAGATTAAAAACAAAAATATCTAATATTTCTCCATTTTTAATATCGTCCATTGATTTGTGACTAGTATTGAACTTATGCCAATCCCTTCCCCAATTTGGAAAAAGAATAAAAATAAAATCTGGACAACCATATTTAGCAATATACTTTAACACGTTTATCATTATTTCTATTGAAGAGAATCCAGAACAGCCAATATTAAAATAACCAGAACATTCATTATCCTTGTTCATTTTATTATAAAGTTTGTATGACCAACTTTTTTTAATATCATTTACACCACACCCAACAGTAATTGAGCATCCAGCAAACAGTATGTTTGTTTTTCTAGGATCTACTGTTTTTAGTTTGTCTGAAATATAATTATTATGATCTTTTTTATTTAAATTCGAATCAAGAAATGGTCCAATTATATCTTTATTCTTGTGTAACAAGTATTTAAAATGTTGAGGTCTTGTTGTTTTATCATTATCCATGATATCTTTATAATTCATATTAATATATAAAATCTCTTTTTTTAAAATGTTTTTTATTTTTTCTTAACCAAAAATAAAACTTAATTTTATATATTATTTGTTTCATTCTTGACCAGTAGAGTTTCTAATCATGTGAGATGGCACATTATGAAACCAAGTTGGTAATGCATATCTTGGTCCTTTTAAAACAGAATCAACTTCGTGAACATATAAAAAGTTGGATGGAAAAAACACAATGCTACCTGCTGATGGCTTAATGGTTACATTTGATTGTTTAAAGGTTATCTCTCCGCCAACGTAATCATCATTAAGGTATAACAATACAGATAAAACTCTGGTACTCACCCCCTGGTCTTGATGTGGTGGTAGATATCCAGACTTATCATATCTTAATAAACTAGTTGCGTGTTCTTTTGCTTTAACATTTTTTTGTGCAAATGGATATAACTTTGTTGAATAGTGCAATAGTGCTTCATCAATTGATCCATGTATTCTAGAAGATATGTTTCTTTGTTCATCTTTAAAAGCATCATCTTCTGATATCTGTTCCATAGTTGGAATAAATTTTTGCCAACAAAATATTTCGTTTGTTCCAGCACTATCATTAATCCAAGGAGACCACGGTTGAACAACTGTTCTTTGTTTAATATCTGGGGAACTATTTAAAAACCTTTCTTCTAAGTCTTCTATGTTTCTTATAATCTGATCAGTATTTTTTACAATATTTTTATAATATACCAAACCTAAATCTAATACTTCATGATCTATTGAAGTCACGCTCTGCAGCCTCTCTTTCTAATGGATACTGTACGGCTTGCCAAGTTGGATTCTTATCTTCCCCCAAGAAATCTGGATCTGCATGTTCTGGAAGTGATGTGTGCATATATAGTGCAGTGTATCTATGACCTTCAGTTACTTCAGTAATACCGTGAATATATTCTGTACCAGAACTTGGAAAGAATACTGCAGAATATTTTTTAGGCTGGTATACAAAATCTTGATTAGGAAAAAATATTTTACCACCCTGGTATTCTGGAGTTTCATTTAAATAAATTATTGTACTAAATTCTATAAATGGTTCTGGTCCTTGTGCATCTAAGTGTAGTCCACCTCTTGTACCTTTTGTCCAATGTGATCCAAAACCTTTAAACACATATATTGGATTAAGGAACCCATTATAGGATCTGTGTATTTCGTTAGACTTATTGCCATACTTAATCATAATATCCATGACCGTTTTATTGTATGGTAATGATGTGCCACCATATCTTTTACTATAGTATTCTGGATACGGATTAACTTCTGATGGGTTGTGTTGTTCCCTTATTAGGGTATCTGCGTCTTCCTTGGTTATGAAATTATCCACTACCGCGATTCTATGCATACTGTTCCTGTCTTTTCTCTATTATATCATTAATCAATATAATTTATTTTGGTCATAAATCTTTTAGAGTCTATACCGTCAAACTCTGAATCTGTTGGGTTATAAAAAACATCGTTAATTTCAAAGGGCAGGGGGTGTGTTTTTTCTATATCCAAGCCATTGATGTTATAAAAATCTGAAATAGGAGACATGAGGGGAAGACCTATATCTATATAATCATTTTTTTCATTTTTAATTAACTTAATCATTTGATTGTAATTGTGATATTTAGAAAAAACTGTATAAAGCGTTTCAAGGTTATTCAGCCCTTCCTTTTTATAAAAATTATCTGGACAACAGAATACTTTTATATTATTAGCGTGATACATTAAAGACAGGACTTCTTCCTCTCCATAGTATTTTAAATATGAGGGGTATCCAATGTTGCGTAACGTTTCGGTATGTCCAAATATAAGATCTCTGCCAACAAACTTACTACTAGTAAACTTATCCACTACCTCTTCTTCTTTTTTAAAATAAAATATTCCATCTTGTTTTAATTTATTTTTATTTTTAATAGATATTATCGACCCAGAGTTTGGCAAAGCATTAATAAGTTCTTCATCCCAATTATCTTTTAAAAATATATTATCAGACATAAACATAGTATATGTAAACTTAGACTGTTCTAATAATTGATTTTTGTAAAAACATGGGCCAAGAATACTATCCCAAAGTATATGCTGATAACCACAATTCTCTATCTTATCAAAATAATCTTGCCTTGTAAGGGTATGTTGATCAAAGATATGTAAATATATTGCATTTTTTTTAGATGACTTTTCTAATAAATTTTCTACAACTTCCTTTAACATTTTATTTTTATATGAATATATTACTACATCAATTGGATTTGGAAGATCAGTCTTGCTCATCTTGATTTTCTTTTCCCTTAATGCCAAATATTTTTTTACGCCATGCTGTTTTTTTATAATACCCATACAACATTGACCTTCTATTCTCTGCCTTAAACTCATGATCATCTATTTTTTTTATACTTGCATCTACCTCTAATTCCCAGTTATCTCTTTTAAATGGCAAGATTTGAAATATTGGAGTTCCCTTTTTTATTATTCCTTGAAAACCTTTCTTTAAAAAGAAAGCCGTAAATACTGGTAAGCCCCAAATATCAGATTCAACAATACCAGACATAGTATAAAATGGTAAATCATGTCTATTCATAGGATGAGTAATTAAAACAGAATAGCCTGGAGGTGTTTCGTAATACCAGTTCATTCTCCATCCATAATGTATTGGATGACAGTTATCTGGTACTGGCAAATCAATTGTTGGTCTTTTGTCAACAATCATAACTTCACTATCCCAAGATAATTTTGGTTTTCCATTTTTGTCTAACTCTACCAATAGATCATGTTCTAATAAATAAAAATATCCAGCAGTTAAAGAATCAAGAAAAGGCATACACATTTTTGTTGCAACTCTAGCACCATCTCCACCAATGTTATTAACTGGATTTAAAAACTTGTCATCATTCCACACTTCATGTCTGGCTAAACTTTTGTACCACTCTGGAACATGTTTAATTGCAGGCTCTGGAGGTGTGTACAAACCTTCATAGTTAGTTCCACCACCTGGTGTAAAAGATATTTTTAGCGGTTCGTTCATTACTTATATTCTTTTTTTTGTCTAAACTTTTCTTTATAAGAATTTCTAAAACTACTTCTAACCATTAGTCTTTGTTTTTCTATCTCATCTTTACCGATTGAGTATGCCACACACTCTGATTCCCATGATTCTCTTTTGACTGGTATGGCCTGGATCAATGGCGTACCCTGCTTTATAATACCCTTAAAATCTTTTTTAATATACATAGAAAAGTGTCCATCTGATGCAAACCTATCTGTATCAACAAATGCTTCAAACGCTTTAAATGGAACTGCATCTTGATGAAATGGATGAGTAAATATAGTACTATATCCTTTTGGTGTCATGATAGACCAAAATGGTAAAATTCTAAAAATTTGTTTATGATACACGTTATCGTCAACAGGATAATTAGATATTTGTTCTGCTGTGTGTGTTGCAACCATGTCATTACCAACAAATTTAAGTTCATTAGGAACACTCCATGTTATTTTTTCTGGGTTGGTAGCATCTACGTACACGTCCATAGGAAACTTAATAATGTATCCAGCAGTCATTAAATCAAAAATTGGCATACATCTTTTTATGGTTCCGCTACTACCACCTTTAGAAATAAAATCTTTATATTCATCACCTATAAAACCTGGTTGTTGTCTATACCACTCTGGAATAAATTTTGATGCTGGTTCTGGTTGTGGTGCAAACATTGCTGTCTTATCGTTAAAAGGATAAAACTGAACTTTATTCATACATCTTCCTTACTCTCTCTATCATTATATCACTTGCTTGAAATCTAAGGTTATACATTGGGGCATACCTTGGTATTTTACCAAATTCATTGTCAACCATATGGTTGCCTTTATCTTTAAAATGAAAGTATACAAAGTCAGTCTCAATCATTGTTGTACCTTTAGGTATTTTTTTAAAATTCATAACTTTTGGATATATAACAAAAGGAGAATCCTCTGGCTGCTCTATAAAAGCCTTAATTTCTTCATCAATAAGCCATGGCATATAAAATCTAAAAACATCAGTAAAACAATCTTTGGGCAACTCAGGAGGCTCTTGATCTGATAAGTAGTACTGTCTAATCCATGGTCTATCTAAACTATACAAACCATCTTCCTTTTGAAGTAAAAATATTTCAGCATGATTTGTTTGTTGCAGCGTTACTTCACTACCTTTAATACTTAATAGTTTAGGTTTTGGATATAGTTTACTAGCATATAAATTTATTGGTTTTATAATACTGTCAGTATACTGATCTTTAATTCCTTCTTGATAAGAAAGCCATCTTGAAGTAACCCTAGATCTTTCATTTATATACAAGAAAGATTCAGATTTAGATTTATACCAGATGTTAAAATCTAAACTTAGTGGATCAAGTATTTCTTTACTCACTCTTCTTCTGACCAATCTTTATTTAATAATTCTTTTGGTATAACCTTGTACCCACTTCTATCAATACCAATTTCATATCCTTTTTCAGCCTCTATCCAACCCAACAAATTAACTGTTCTATATTCTGAGTCTGATAGTTCTGCACCCCAAATAATTAAACCACGATTAAGATCTTTTTCACGCACTGCTGGACCAGACTGTGTTCTTACTCTTCTTACTTCTATGTTTGTTCCTACGTCTGGCATATCTTTATACTTCTTATGCTTTCTACCGTCCCAAACTGAGGCATGCCAATACTGGTTTGTATATTTAGCAACTGCTAGTTCACAAATTGCTGATGCTGGTTGAGCGTTTCTATCTTCTTCCATACTAGATCTATTGTAGTATGAAGCATCTACCTTATTCCAATTTTCTGTATATCTTCGCATACCTACCATATAGGCGTGTTCATATTCCCATGGTTCTAATTCAATTATCAATTGCTTTCCTATTCTGTTAGTGTTGCGAGCCTCGACTCAGGATTGAACTGAGGACCTTCCGCTTACAAGGCGGACGCACTGCCACTGTGCTATCGAGGCGTGGGAGTAACAGGACTTGAACCTGTGATAGCCGAATTATGAGTTCGGTGCCTTAACCTACTTGGCTATACTCCCTTTGGCTGGCGTGGTAGGTCTCGATCCTACGACTTCGAAATTAACAGTTTCGCAC
>JBIPOM010000091.1:0-8626 GCA_044379175.1 Flavobacterium sp.
GATCGAACCTTCGTGACCTAAACCACTCCATAATTCTTCAGCAATATGTGGCGCATACGGCGAAACTAAAAGAGCTAATGGTTCTAAAATCGCTCTGTGATTACATTTTAATTGTTGCAATTCGTTTACGCAAATCATAAATTGAGATACCGAGGTGTTAAATGAGAAATTCTCGATGTCTTCGGTTACTTTTTTAATGGTTTTATGTAACGATTTATACATTTCTGCCGTAGGTTCATCGTTTATAATAACCGAACCGTTGTCATCAAAATACAAACGCCATAATTTTTTCAAGAATCCAGAAACACCTGTAATTCCTGCCGTGTTCCAAGGTTTAGATTGTTCTAAAGGTCCTAAAAACATTTCGTATAAACGTAAAGTGTCTGCTCCGTATTCTTCACAAATATCATCTGGTGAAACCACATTGTATTTTGATTTCGACATTTTTTCGACTTCGCGACCCACGATGTATTTGCCATCTTCTAAAATGAATTCTGCATTGGCATAATCAACATATAAAGGATGTGCTTTGAATTTTTCAATATCTAATTCGTTTGTGATATCATTTATGCATGATAAATCAACGTGAATTGGAGTAAAATTTGACATTTGTGTCTTACTTGATAAAATAAGTTGACTCCCAATGATATTGTTTAAAATTTCAACATCATTTATTAGCATTGTTTCAGCTTTAATTGATTTATCAATAATGTTTTTTGATATAAAAATTACTTTTCTATTTTCTCCTTCGCTAACTCCATATTCCCATCTATAAACAAAAGCACTCATTCCCAAAATCATTCCCTGATTGATCAGTTTTTTGAATGGTTCTTCGGTAGGCGCATATCCTCTGTCTTTTAAGAATTTATTCCAAAAACGAGCATACAATAAATGTCCCGTAGCGTGCTCGCTTCCGCCAATGTATAAATCAACGCTTTCCCAATATTTTAAGGCATTTTCGTCAGCAAATGTTTCGGTGTTATGCGCATCCATATAACGCATCCAATACCAAGAAGAACCTGCCCAACCTGGCATCGTGTTCAATTCTAAAGGGAATATGGTCACGTTATCAATTAACTGATTACTAACCACTGAACACTGAACACTATCCCAAGCCCAAACGGTTGCATTTCCTAATGGCGGTTGTCCGTCTTCGGTTGGTAAGTACTTTTCTACTTCTGGTAATACAATTGGCAAGTGTTTTTTGTCAATCATTTGAGGTAAACCATTCACGTAATATACAGGAAAAGGTTCGCCCCAATAGCGCTGGCGAGAGAAAACGGCATCGCGTAAACGGTAATTTACTTTGGCATTTCCTGCACCTATTTCTTCTAAAGCTTCGATGGCTTTTTTCGTTCCGTTTTTGTAATCTAATCCGTTTAAGAAATCAGAATTTATCAATTCGAATCCGCCTTTTTCACCATAAGCCGCTTCTGAGATATCTTGGTTGAAAATATTTTTTATTGCTGGCATTCCATGCGTTCCTTTGAAAAAATTTGTGAAAGCATAATCACGCTCATCCCCACAAGGAACCGCCATAACCGCACCTGTTCCATAACCTGCCAACACATAATCGCCAATCCAAACTGGAATAGGTTCTTTTGTGAAAGGATGTTCGGCATATGCTCCAGAAAATACGCCTGAAATGGTTTTAACATCTGCCATTCTTTCTCTTTCAGAACGTTTTGCTGTGGCTTCCACATAAGCTTCCACCGCTGCTTTTTGTTCAGGCGTGGTAATTTGTGCCACCAATTCGTGTTCGGGTGCCAATGTCATAAAGGTAACTCCGAAAATCGTATCAGGACGAGTTGTGAATACAGGAATTCTGAATTCTGAATTCTGAATTCTGAATTCTACGTGAGCTCCAACAGATTTTCCAATCCAATTTCGTTGCGATTCTTTAATGGATTCACTCCAATCGATATCATTTAAACCTTGTAATAAGCGTTCCGCGTAAGCAGAAATTCGCATCGACCATTGTGTCATTTTTTTACGAACTACTGGATGTCCACCACGTTCTGAAACGCCGTTTACAATTTCGTCATTCGCTAAAACGGTTCCTAAAGCAGCACACCAGTTTACTTCGGTTTCGGCTAAATAGGTTAATCTGTATTGTAATAAGATTTTTTGTTGTTGTTCGGATGAAAACGAGTTCCATTCTGCTGCTGAAAACGACACGATATTTTCATCGCAAACAGCATTAACTTGCGTGTTTCCATTTTTCTCAAATTCTTGCATTAAGGTGCAAATACTTTCCGCTTTATCCGAGTTTTTATTGTACCAAGATTCAAATAATTGTATGAAAATCCATTGTGTATGTTTGTAATAGTCCGGATTTGACGTACGCACTTCTCTGCTCCAATCGAAAGAAAAACCAATTCTGTCTAATTGATTTCTGTATCCTTGAATTACATTTCCTGATTTATCTACACCACCTTCAATATTCATACGCGTCGTATCTGCAGGATGTTGCCCAGTTTGAATGGCATATTGTTCGGCTGGCAAACCAAATGAATCATATCCTTGCGGATGCAACACATTAAAACCTTGATGTCTTTTATATCTTGCTACAATATCAGAAGCAATGTAACCTAGCGGATGCCCAACGTGTAAACCCGCACCAGAAGGATAAGGAAACATATCTAATACATAGTATTTAGGTAAAGGGTTTTGGGCATTGGGTTCTTGAGCTTTAAACGTTTGGTTTTCTGCCCAATATTGTTGCCATTTGGCTTCGATTTTTTCGTGGAAATATTTCATGTTTCAGTTTTCAGTCTCAGTTTTCAGTCTCAGTTTTCAGTCTCAATTAAAACAACTGATGACTGTGACTGCACATTATTTTATTTGGTGCAAATTTACATTTTTATATACTAATGTTAAAACTTTGTTGTTATATTCTGTGTAAACAAAATTTCTTTACTATTTTTACAGCATAATTAGTAAACTTATGGCACAATCATTTGAGCAATATCAACGTAGAAGATTAATTTCTTCTTATTTTTCTGTAGTTTTTAGTATTTTTTTAGTACTGTTTTTATTGGGAGCATTAGGATTATTTGTCATAAACTCAGAAAAAATTTCGAATGATTTTAAAGAAAACATTCCTATGAGTGTCTATTTTAAAGATGAAGCGAGTGATACTCTTTTAAATGCTTTTGATACTGAATTGAAAAATTCAAAATTCATTAAATCATATGATTTTGTGACAAAAGAAGAAGCTGCAAAAAACAATCCAGACATAGTTGGTAAGGATTTTATGGAGTTTTTAGGATTTAATCCGTTACAAAATTCTTTTGATATTCATTTAAAAAGTGATTATGTAACCAAAGAAGAAATTAAAAAAATAGAAAATAATTTTAAAAGAAATGGCAATATTTCTGACATTATTTACGATAAAGAATTGGTAGAATTAGTTAACGAAAATGTATCTAAAATTAGTTTTTGGATTTTAATTATTAGTACGGTTTTAACTTTTGTGGCCATGTTATTAATAAATGGTTCTATTCGTTTATCTGTATATTCCCACCGATTTACTATAAAAACGATGCAAATGGTTGGTGCTACGAAGTCGTTTATTAGAAAACCTTTTATCAAAACAAGTATTTTATTAGGAATAATTGGCGCGGTGTTGGCTATTATTGGATTGGTTATTTTGGCTTTTTATATTGATGGCTTATTTCCAACTTTAGGAATTGCAAAAGATTATGCATCTATTGCCATCGTTGCTTTTGGTGTCTTGTTAATTGGGATTATTATTACTTGGTTGAGCACCTATTTTGCAACCACTCGTTTCTTAAATTTAAGAACGGACGATTTATATTAGTCTAGTGAAAAGTGAATAATATTTAGTAAATAGCATTTTTATAAAAAAATTATGAAAGAAGATACAAAAAAACCAGAATTTTTATTCGGAGCTACCAATTATAAAATATTAATTATCGGATTAGTTGTTATTGCTATAGGATTTATTTTAATGAGCGGTGGTGCGAACGAGAATCCAAATGTATTTAATGAAGAAGTGTTTAGTTTCAGAAGAATAAGATTGGCGCCAACGGTTGTGTTACTTGGTTTTGGGATTACAATTTATTCTATTTTAGTGAAGAGTAAAAAGTGATTAGTAAATAGTTAAATTTATCTTACTAGTAACTTTTCACTAATCACTAATCACTAATTTCTATAAAATGGATTTACTTCAAGCTATTATCATTGCCATTATTGAAGGCATAACAGAATATTTGCCCGTTTCTTCAACTGGTCATATGATTTTTACAAGTTCTTACTTCGGAATTGAAAAAGAAGAATTTGTAAAATTATTTCAGGTTTCTATCCAATTTGGAGCTATTTTGGCAGTTGTAGTTTTGTATTGGAAAAAGTTTTTCGATTTTTCAAAATTACAATTCTTTATTAAATTGGCTTGTGCAGTTGTTCCCGCTTTAATTTTAGGAAAATTGTTTGATGATAAAATCGAAGCTGTTTTAGAACATCCAACACCTATTGCGATTGTACTAATTATCGGAGGAATAATTTTATTATTTGTGGATAGATTTTTCAAAAACCCAACCATTCATAAAGAAGAAGATATTACCATAAAAAAAGCAGTTACTATCGGTTTTTGGCAATGTTTAGCTATGATGCCAGGTACAAGCAGAAGTGCTGCCAGTATCATTGGAGGTATGCAACAAGGACTAACTCGTCAAGCTTCGGCGGAATTTTCATTCTTTTTAGCAGTACCAACTATGTTAGCGGTTACTTGTTATTCGGTGTTTTTGAAAACGTATGATAAAAGTGGTTTAAAAGGTTTTGAGTTAATTCTGAAAACAGATGACAATACTAAAATGTTTATTATTGGAAACTTAGTTGCCTTTATTGTAGCAGTTTTAGCTATTAAATTTTTCATTGAAATCATTAAAAAATACGGGTTTAAACCTTGGGGTTGGTATAGAATTATCGCTGGAATTCTATTGTTAGCGTACTTTAATTTTTACAAATAATGAAAGCAGAAGACTACCAAGAAGGACAAATTTTATTGATTGATAAACCACTAAAATGGTCGTCTTTTCAAGCGGTAAATAAATTAAAATTCGGATTAATAAAAGAATTAAAACTACCTAAAAAATTCAAAATTGGTCACGCCGGAACTTTAGACCCATTGGCTTCTGGATTATTACTAATTTGTACAGGAAAATTCACAAAAAGAATTGAAGAACTACAAGGTCAAGCTAAAGAATATACTGGAACCATTGCAGTTGGAGCAACAACGCCTTCATACGATTTAGAAACAGAAATTAGCGAAACTTTTCCAACGGAACATATTACAGAAGCTTTAATTTACGAAACCTTACCGCAATTTATAGGTGAAATTGACCAAAAACCACCAGTTTTTTCAGCCATTAAAAAAGACGGAAAACGGTTGTATGAATCGGCTCGTGCCGGAATTGAAGTGGAAATAAAAACCAGAAAAGTAATGGTTTCTCAATTTGAAATTACCAGAATCGCTTTACCCGAAATAGATTTCAGAATTGTTTGCAGCAAAGGAACCTACATTCGCTCCATCGCTTACGATTTTGGTTTGGCTCTTAATTCTGGCGGACATTTAACCGCGCTTCGTAGAACAAAAATCGGTGATTATTCAGTTGAAAATGCTACGGAACCAGAGGCTTTTATTGAAGGATTAATATCTTAATTTTATGAAAATTTCTAAATTCATAATATTAGTTTTTGGAGTTGTAGTTTTAGGAATTTCTTGGAAAGTATATTCTTATTTCAATCCAAATTTTGAAAAATGTTTCGTTGAAAATAATGAAAATTTTAAATCTAATATTGGAGAACTTAATTCAATTGTGAATGAAATTATTAAACTTAACCTTAAAGAAAGTTATAATATTTCAACAAATAAACTTCCAGAACATTTAAAAAGTAAACTTGAAAAACTTGGAATTAAATCTTTTAGTTTTATTAAAAATACAAACAACATTTGTATAGAAAAAAATATTATAGAACTAAATATTAGTAAAAATTGGAACATTGAAATTTTAAATAATGTGAAGTTGATTTATTCCCCTTGCAATGAGGAAACAAAATTAAACTATCATTCCTATAACGGAAATCATATTGATACTTGGGGACAAGGACAAAATTGGTTAATTTTTTCAGATACAGATTTTATTTAAAATTCACCCAATTAACTCAACAATCTCCTTCATGGTAGAAATTCCTTTATCTTCCAAATACCATTTTTGTAACGCAATTTTCGCAGTTTCATCTACAATTCCATGGTTAGCTTTATAATCTAAAATTATATTTTTTGCGGCTTCGGGTCTTGGTCCCCAATGATTTATTACATTCGAGTTTTCATCTAAAATCAGTAATTTCGGAATCGATTTGGAACCATTTGTTAAAAATTGGTTCATTAAGGCTTCATTTTCATCACGAAAAACTAATTTCAAATCTATATTTTTAGAAGCTTCAGCCATTAATTTGATAATTGGTAAAATCTGAGCGGCATCGCCACACCAGCCTTCAGAAATCACTAACCAAGTTTGGTTAGATTTTAAATTTTGTAGCGTTTTTTCTACTTCTAAGTCTATTTTCAGTGTTTTTTCTAAACGTTTCATTCGCACTTCATTCAATTCAGAATAATGTAATAAAGCCTTACTTTGATCGTTTCCTGTCGATTTTCCTTCGCTAATTAATTTCGAAACAAGCGTTCGGTATTCATTATAAGAATAACTATTTTGTATAGCAGATTGGATGATAGATTTCATAACGGATGAATTGTTTTTACAAATTTAAAAATAAATAATGAGCAATTGTGTATTATATGTTACACAGAATTGGAGTTTCTAAATTAAATTGTTTTTTTGATTGCATATAATAATTATATTTGCATCACTAAAAACAACACCATGAGTTACAAAAGAATCCTTCTTAAATTAAGTGGAGAAGCCTTAATGGGCGAAAGACAGTACGGAATTGATCCGAAAACTTTAGCAGATTATGCTTCAGAAATCAAACAAATTCACGATCAAGGTGTAGAAATTGCTATTGTAATTGGCGGTGGAAATATTTTTAGAGGTGTAGCAGGCGCAAGTAACGGAATGGATAGAGTACAAGGCGATTATATGGGAATGTTAGCCACAGTTATTAACGGAATGGCATTACAAGGGGCATTAGAAGATGCAGGAATGCCAACACGCTTACAAACCGCATTAAAAATTGAAGCTATTGCAGAACCTTATATCAAAAGAAGGGCTACAAGACATTTAGAAAAAGGCAGAATTGTAATTTTTGGTGCCGGTACAGGAAATCCATATTTTACAACTGATACTGCAGCTGTTTTAAGAGGAATTGAAGTAAATTGCGATGTAATTTTAAAAGGAACTCGCGTGGATGGTGTGTATACAGCTGATCCAGAGAAAGATCCAAGCGCTGTAAAATATGACACCATCACTTTTGATGATGTGTTAGCCAAAGGATTAAATGTAATGGATACGACAGCTTTTACATTGAGTCAGGAAAATAAATTGCCAATTATTGTTTTTGATATGAACAAAAAAGGAAATTTACTTAAAATTTGTAACGGAGAAACGATAGGAACAACAGTGACAATATAATTAGATTATTAGAATTTTAGACTATTAGAATACATTTTAGTCTAACAATCTTTAATCTAACCATCTAAAAATCATAAAAAATGACAGAAGAAATTAATTTTATTATCGACAGTGCGAAAGAATCTATGAATGGATCGGTAGCGCATTTAGAAAAAGAATTTTTAAACATTAGAGCAGGAAAAGCATCTCCGCAAATGTTAGGGAGTGTTTTTGTAGATTATTATGGGGCACAAACGGCATTGGCACAAGTGGCAAATGTAGTTGCTGCTGACGCTAGAACTTTAACCGTAACACCGTGGGAAAAAGCGATGTTACAACCTATTGAAAAAGCGATTATGATAGCTAATTTAGGGTTAAACCCAATGAATAATGGTGATAATATTATCATTAGTATTCCCGCTTTAACAGAAGACAGACGTAAAGAATTAGTAAAACAAGCTAAAGCAGAAGCAGAAGATGCCAAGGTAGGTATCAGAAACGCCAGAAAAGACGCCAATAGCGACATCAAAAAAGAAGAAAAAAACGGAACATCTGAAGACATTTGCAAAGTTGCGGAAGATTCCGTACAAAAACTAACAGATGCTTTTATTAAGAAAATTGATGAAATTTTTGTAGCTAAAGAAGCTGAAATTATGAAAGTTTAATAATAAATAACTTTCAATATTTAAAAATCCAAATTCCAATATGTAAAAGGAATTTGGATTTTTTATGTCACATTTTCACTATCAACGTTTTCAAATACACCTTTATATCTAAAAACTCAAAATCAATAGCGTTTTTTATTTTATTTGTATCGTGAGTTTCTATATTATATAAAGCATTTATGGTTGCTTTTGTAAGCATTCGTTTTCTGAAAAATAAGGTTGTGAAAATAAACTCAAAGATTCGAATAATTTGTAATTGCCACTTTTTTATTTCAAATTTTGGTTTTTTTACTTTGTTGGCTGAGGTTCTCGAAGCTAAATTAGCTGCAATATCATCAAATAATCCTTTGTAAGTTACATCTTCGGCAA
>JBIPOM010000011.1:0-28114 GCA_044379175.1 Flavobacterium sp.
GAAAACTAAACGATTTTGCGTTTGAAAAAATGGAACTTACAGAAAATGGAATTGTAGCATTTATTACTTCAACTGGTTCTATGAAAATTACAATTGATGGTATGGAATAGGTATAGGCATTAGGCATTAGGCATTAGGCGTTAGGCGTTAGGCGTTAGGCGTTAGGCAAAATTAAAAATCTCTAAAGGCACAATTATACACAATCTTGTCTTTTTGAAAGCATCTTTTTTTGTTTATTGAGAAATGTTGCGTGAGACCCTTTCAGGGATACAAACGTTGTCTTTTGCTTGGGTTGCGTTTTTAAAATTACTCAATAACTTCTTTCTTCTTTTGTTTTAATCGCCAAACTGCATAAAAAACTCCGGCTACTAAAATATAGGGTATTGCCATTAAATAAACAATTCCATCGTTTACGCCTTCGGCAACAGCTTTGTTAGCTTCGTTTTGTAAAGAAGCTCTACACATGGCACATTGACTTTGAGAAAATAGAGAATAGAAAATAGAACATAGAACATAAATACCACGCTCTACATCTATACTCTTTATTCTATATTCTTTACTCTTAATTTTACTTAACATAATAAGGAGAAATCATTACATAAACTACTACACCAGTAATAGCAACGTATAACCAAATTGGAAATGTAATTTTTGCAATTTTTTTATGTCTATCAAAACGTTGTGCTAAAGCTCTTACATAAGTTATTAAAACTAATGGAATAATAATTACGGAAAGTGAAATGTGCGTAAGTAAGATGATTAAATACAAAAGCCTTGAATTGGCAACCGCAAGTTCTTCAGAAACTTCCAAAATAGAATTATGATTAGCATCACCATACACTGCAGAAATCGAAGTCATATGATATGCCACATACATTAATAAAAATACCAAAGAACAAGCAATAGCCGTTTTCATTAAATATTCGTGTAATTTTCTGTTACCATTTTTAATGGCAATTACTGCTATAATCAATAAAACAGCTGTAATTCCGTTTATAGTGGCATAAATTGGGGGCAAAAAATTTAAAGGTTCCACATCGTAACCTAATTTTCTTAAATTTACTCCAAATAAAGCGGCAACGGCAATTGGAATAATAATAGATACTGCTGTAATTAATTTATTATATTTTGTTTCAATATTGTTTTCCATTTTATAATTTATTTTTTTATACACAGATTGAAGAAATTAAATTTATTTTTTAAATTTATGTATATGTTATTAGTTTTTATAATCACTCTTTCAATAACAATTTAATGTCTTCTTTTAGAGCATCAATTCCTGTTTGTTCTATGCCGTCGTAAAATAAAATTGGATTACCAAATTTATCTTTTCTACTACGAATATTCCCTTCCTTGTCAATAAGAGCAAATTGTCCTGAATGACCAAAACCTCCTTGTGCTTTTGCATCTTTTCCTGCTTGAATATAAAAACCTTTATTGGCTAAATTCATAATATAATCAGAATCACCACTTAAAAAATGCCAATTTGGATGTTTCACTCCTAACGTTTTGGCGTGTACTTTTAAGAAAGCAGGTGTGTCGTGTTCTGGATCAATGGTAATAGATGCGATTCCAAAATCTAAATTTCCATAAAATTCATCTTGAACTTGAAGTAAATTTTTATTCATTATTGGGCAAATAGTTAAGCAATTCGCAAAGAAAAATTCAACTACATATACTTTACCTAAATATGATTTATCAGATATTTTCTTGCCGTTTTGGTCTGTTAATTCAAAAGAAGGTACTTTTGGTAATTTTTCTAAACCGCTATCTTTAAATCTTTCGGATATCTCTTTTACTGTCCAAATTCCGAACAATAAAACAATAAATGAAATTCCGATGTATGAGTTTTTCTTCATGATTTTACTTTTTAATTACTTCTTGTTCAATTTTATCTCTAAAATCATCTTTACGTTTGTTCTTTTTTAGTGCCAAACGATATTCGCGTAGTAATATTTTAACATCATCTGACATTTCATTGTGTAGTTCTGCAGCAGAAATGGTGTTATAAGATTCTCTATATTCTATTTTTTCTTTGATTTTCTGACCTTTTCTTCCTCTAAGATTTTTTTCTTTATCAATTATATAAACAAAAGAGGTGCCCGTAAACTCATCTAAATTATTTTTAAATTGAAAGGTATTGTAATACTCTTTAATGTTCTCAGGTTTTCCAAAAAGAAAATGCCAGTTTTTTAAGTCATTAGAAAGTCTTCTAAACTCTAACATTATGGCTTTAATCTTATCTTGATTGCCATCTGGTAAAATCATTACCATTTGAAAATCTTTGAATCCACCATATTTATTGTAAATTTTCTGATTTAAATTAAATAAATTGGCCTTTACTTCTTCAATATTACTTCCTGGAAACCCTAAAACAGTAATATTTTTATCTAAAATCACATTCTCCCCATTTAAAGAAACAAATTGACTTGATAGTTCAGCATGATTTTTTGAAATAACTGGTAGAAATAAGGAATTATGCGAGGCTGTTGCGAAAAACATGTAAGCGACAATTGGCAAAATAAAGAGCACAGCTAAAACGATATATTTTTTCACTTAATTATAGATAAATATTGATTTACAAAGATAAAAAAAATCCCGTTCCAAAATAAAAGGAACGGGATTAAAATGATTTAATATATTAAAAAATCCACTTATAATGCGAGTTTTTAAATATTTCAAAAATATAATCTGCTTCTATTAAAATAATGAAACATAAATATATGATTAAGAAAACTAATGGACCCACAACAGACCAACGTAAACTTTTAGTTTCGCCTTCCAAGTGCATAAATGCCCACATAATATAATATGCCTTAACTATTGTAAGAATAATAAATAGCCAATTTAAAAGATTCATCTTTAAAAAGGTGCCGAAAAAAAGTGCATCTGGTTTTGTAATACCAAAATAAACTTCAACTGTTGTAATAATTGATAAGATTCCAAAAACAGTCCAGATTCTTTTCATATTTGATTCATGTGCGTGTGCCATAATACTTATTTTTACTAAAGATTAAACTAAATAGAAGAATGTAAATACAAACACCCAAACTAAATCGACAAAGTGCCAATACAAACCTACTTTCTCTACCATTTCATAACTTTTTCTTCTCTCATATGTTCCTAACAACACATTAAAGAATACTAAAATATTTAACATTACTCCAGAAAATACGTGAAAACCGTGAAAACCTGTTATGAAAAAGAAAAAATCTGCAAATAGTTTGTGACCATATTCGTTTCTTATTAAACTAGCCCCTTCAACTACAATTATAGCTTCTTTTAATCTACTTTCTGATTCTGCACGTGACAGTACTGTTTTTTGCTTTTTCTTATTAATAAACTCTGTTCTTACCAAAATTTCAGGATTTGACTTAAAACCAGCCAAAACTTCATTAACAGAATATTTTGGGAGTTCATGATCTTCTTCCATAAACCACACGCCTTTATCTCTTGTCAATTGTTCTCTAACTTCTGGTAATGTAGCTGCAAATTCTTCTAGTTTTACTCTCTTATAACCCGTTTTTTCAGTTGTATCTACTTTCACAAATTGTAAAATTGAACCTCCAGCTGTTTCAACTGCACCATATTCACCTTTAATAAAATTTTTCCATTCCCAAGCTTGTGAGCCTAGGAACATAAAACCACCAACTACTGTAAGTAACATGTAAATAGCAACTTTAGTTTTTTGTAATTTATGACCTGCATCCACAGCAATTACCATAGTAACAGATGAAAAAATCAAAATAAATGTCATCAATGCTACATAATACATTGGTGCGTTTACTCCATGTAAAAATGGAAAGTGAGTAAATACCTCATCGGCAATTGGCCAAGTTTCGATAAATTTAAATCTAGAAAATCCGTATGCAGCGATAAAACCTGAAAAAGTTAAAGCATCTGATACGATGAAAAACCACATCATCATTTTACCATAAGTGGCTCCCATTGGTCCTGGACCTCCGTCTAAAGCGTGTTCATTATTAACCGTAGCGCTCATAAAATAATTATTATTAAAAAGTTTTCAAATTTATTGATTTTTTTCTATTTGAAAAAATAGAAAAATAAAAACAAGTAAACCCAAATAAAATCCATAAAGTGCCAATAGATGCCACTTAGCTCAATACCAAGGTATTGCGTAGAATTGTATTTTTGTTTATAATGATTATAAATTACATATATTAATGAAATCATACCTCCAAATAAGTGTGCTACATGAACAAACACAAAAGCATACAAAAAAGACACTGTAACTTTACTTGAAGATCCAAATGGAACAAGGCCTTCATTGAACAACAAATCAAAACCTTTAAATTGAAGATAAACAAAACATAATCCTAAAAATAAAGTTATTAATAAATATATTTTTGTTAAAAAAAAATTATTCGCTTTAATGGCATTTTTGGCTAAATAAAACGAAACACTGCTTATTAATAGCAAAAGCGTACTATATGTAAAAGTATCAGGAATCACTAATTCTTTTAACCAATCTGGTCTTTGTTTACTAACTACAAAAGCACTAGTTAAACCTGCAAAAATCATAATTATACTTATCATTGCAAAATACAATAACATTTTGTAAGTTTTTCTTTTTTTGTCGTATGCTTCTTGATTGATGCTAATTTCCATTTTTGATATTTTAAAACACGTTGAAACTTTATTGGTGTTGATATTTCTTATTTATTTAATTATACAAATTTATCAATTACATATATAATTTGCAACAAAGTTATGTAAGTTACACTAACTAACATTAATTTTTTTGCAGATTTAACATCTTTATTCTTATATAATTGTAAAGCGTAAAATAGCATCCAGCAACCTAGTAAAAAAACAACAATGGCAGCAATTATAGAAAGTTGCAAAGCTCCTGTAAATCCAAATACAGGTAAAAGTGAGGCAATTAGTAACCAAATAGTATATAAAATAATCTGTATTGCTGTTTTTCTATCTCGTTTTCCTGTCGGTAACATAAAAAACCCTGCTTTTTCGTAGTCTTCAAATAAAAACCAACCTATTGCCCAAAAATGTGGAAATTGCCAAAAAAACTGAATTAAAAATAAGGTTCCGGCTTCAATTCCGAAACTTCCTGTAGCTGCTACCCATCCTAACATAAAAGGAATAGCGCCTGGAAAAGCACCTACAAAAACAGATAAAGGCGTTAATGTTTTTAATGGCGTATACAAACTTACGTACATAAATATAGAAATAGCCCCAAACATAGCCGTTTTTGGATTGATAAAGTACAAAACTCCCAAACCAATCAATGTCAATACAAATCCTAATATTAATGCGTTATTTACAGATATTCTACCCGATGGAATTGGACGATTTTTGGTTCTGTCCATTTTAGAATCTAAATCTTTTTCAATTACTTGATTAAAGATATTTGAAGCACCTACCATACAATAACCACCAATTGCTAACAAAAACATAGTTAAAAAACTGAAAGGATGTTCGCTAGAAAACCCTAGCAAATATCCTACAATTGAGGAAAACACCACGCTAATTGCTAAACCTGCTTTGGTTATTTCTTTAAAATCTAAAAAAATCGATTTTGGTGATATAGTAGTTGTTTTCAAAAGTGAACTTTTTTAATCGAATGCAAAGATAGTAAGAAGATTTTAGTTTTTACAAAACTTATTAAAGCAAATTCAAAATTTAAAAAACATAAAATAAATTATATTTTAAAAATTAGTATTCTTAAAATACCGCCAACCTGAAAACTAGTTTTTTAGCAATCATTATCACTCTTTTTAACTTATGAAGTTATTTTTAAAGTTTTTTTTAATTTTTATGAAAATTTGATTACGTCAAATAGATTCAAGACAATCAAAAGATTAGCAAAGTCTAATTTTAATACATTGATATTTTTTGAAAACAGTTTTTAAAATAAAAGAATCTCACAATTGTGAGATTCTTTTATTATGTAAAGTATAATAAATTGAAACCAAAATAAGACTAGTAAGCGTTCCTAATGTGTTAGCTAGAATATCAAACCAATCAAAGGCTCTGTTTTTTGTGAAATTTTCTTGTAAAATTTCAATACAAATACCTAAAGCCAAGGCTATAAAAAAAACAAACAACACATAGTAAAAAGTAACTTTTTTAATACTTTTAAACCATAAAAAAACAAAAACAAAATAGAAACCAAAATGCACTAATTTATCAATATTTTCTATATGGAATGTTGATATGCCTTGGATGTCATTCAAACACAAATAAAAAATTAGAAGTGTCCAAAAAATGGCTAAAATTTTATAAAAATTATGACCCAATAAGTGCTGCGTACTCTTCACTTGAAAGCAATTGTGCTACTTCAGAAGCATCAGATATTTTTACTTTTACCATCCAACCTGCGCCATATGGATCAGTATTTACATGCTCTGGATTGCTTTCTAAATCATCATTAAACTCTACTACTTCTCCGCTTAAGGGTAAAAATAGATCTGAAACTGTTTTCACAGCCTCAACAGTTCCAAAAACTTCGTCTTTAACTAAAGTTTGATCAAGTGTTTCTACTTCTACATAAACAATGTCTCCTAGTTCTTTTTGTGCGAAATCTGTAATCCCTACTGTTGCTATATCGCCTTCAATTGAAACCCACTCGTGGTCTTTTGTGTACTTTAAGTTTGCTGGTATATTCATGTGTTTAATTATTTTTTATTTTTTACAAATGTAAATTATATTCTTTAAAGTCACAAGTGAACACGACGAAAGTCGTAAAGTGATTGTATTTTAAAGTCATTAATTCGTATAGTCAAAATGATTTTTGATTTACATTATTGCATTTTCCTTAGATCTTTATACTTTCAACTTTCGTTTTAATATTAATTACCGAAATTATATCGTAAAGTAAATCCAGAACGTATATTAGTAAGAGGAAAGGCAGTAGAAATAACGGCTTTAGAAAACTGGTGGTCATAAAAGAAAATAGCTGTAAAATTTTTACTGAAGGAGTAATCTGCCGTTACTCTTAAAGACCAAATATTTTGTCCCCCACCAAGCTGATTATTATCATAATCTAAATATCGAACTATTGTCATGTTTTCTCGAAGTGTGAAATCAGCTTTAATATTTATATCGCTTTTTATAGTTCCTTGAGCATTATCAGCTAATTTTGAATTAATTTGAACACCTTTTATACGGTAACCTAAACGGACCGTATAATCGTTACCTTGAACTTCTGTTAATAGATTGTTGTCAAAACTCATATTTAAACTTCTGTCTTTTTTTACTTCGGCCATTACATTGAATGAGTTTTTCAATTCAAAACTTAAATTAATTAAGGGGTTAAACTGCTCAGTTAAATTGACATTTGAAGTTATAACTTCTGGAAATAAATTTCCTTTTGTATCTGTTAAACTTGGGTTTAAATTCGTTCTAAACGCATTAACACTATAACTTGATCGATATCCATGTTGTATGGAGAATTTTTTGAAATGACTTTTAAACCAAGATAACTTCATTAAACCTGTATACTTTAAAGTCCAGTTTGGTAAAGGAATATTTGAAAATAATCCAGATTGTACCGTAGAGGTTTTGACGCCAGTATAGGCAGATAAAAAAGCGGGTACAAGAACACGTTGGCTATTTTTCCCAAAACCAGTTGGAAACCCGTCTAATTCCCTAGTAAAATTAGTATTACCATAATAAGCTTCCGCTAAGCGCTCTGCTATTGCAAAACGATTTTTTCGGAATCTATCAAAAATTTCCGATTCTATTTCATTACTTGCTTTAAAAGCAGTTTTAATCATTACTGTTGAAGTGCTAAAATTACCAGTGCTAAATGGTGCTCTAGATTGGTACACTCCATTTATAGCATCATATTGTTCAGAATAATTTTCTATACTGTTTCGTTCAGCATTAATATCGATACCTAAATCTGGAATAAGTTCTAATCTTGCCGTATAGTCTAATTTTTTCGAAGTTATTTGGGTGAAACTAAGGTTAAATTCAGGATAATTAGTTAAATATCCATTTTTTGCAGCTTCAAATCTTATATCAGATTGATCCCCAAAAATAAAACCCATGGTAGGTCTTGAACTTCCAAAAAAACCTAATCCAGGCAAATAACCTGGTAATAATGTACCACCAGATTCCGTATAATTCACTTGAATATTTTTTATTGATGTTAGTAACCCAATTCCAAATTTCGCAAATGCATTTCTTTCTTCGCTTTGAATGGCTTTTGGAGCTGTATTTGTTATTTTTTCACCAGGTTTTGGTGGTGCTTTTTTTGTATTTGGAAGTTGCTTCTTTTGTTTTTTTGCTGTCAGTCCAATATATTTATAAAACATATTCATATCTAACCCTGCAATTAACCTATGAGAATTTGCGTTCTGAATCGTATTTCCCAATTGATATATAGTCCCATCCAAAGCTTGAAAAGTTGCAAAAGCTTCGGAAGCACGTTGCCAACTAAAATCACCAGTATAAACATAAGAAGATTTGATAAAACTTAAAACTGGTATTTTATTAATTGGCAATTCATAATTTGCGGTTATTTGTTGATTGTGCGTGTTAGCTGTACCAAAATTCCAATAATCATTCCAAATATCTAAATCGTTAATTGGGTTATTAGATGAATCAAAGTAATTTCTAACTATATTATTGTTGGCAACTGAATAATTTAATTTTAATGACTTTGTAATTGGAAAATTTACCCCGTATTGATAATTAAAAAAGTAATTTCTTCTATACAAGGGATCTAAACCTATGCCTTGAACATCAATTAATCTGAATTGCTGACGATTAAATTGTCTGATTATATTTGAATTAAATGTAATATTACTTGGTAAAAAGTTTAAATTAAAATCGCTAATTGCTTTATAATAACCATTTTTCTTTAAAAACTTACTTTTTTTGAAGGGCTCAAATGATTTTGCTTTAAACGAATAAGCATAGTCCAAAGACGTTCTTTGTTGTTGGTCGACCAGATTTTGCACTTGGAAATTATGATGTAACATTTCATTAAACGAGTAAGAAAGTGTTACGTTTTCTACATCGTAAAAATGTTGTTGTTGTTTATCCCCTCTGTCTTTTTTTACTCCAATAAAATTGATGCTGGTACGCTTTGTATAATCTATGGCACGATTTTGAATTTCGTCCTTTTTACTCTGATTAGTTTCTGCAGCAATAACTTGATTTAATTCCAAATCTTGAAATGAAGGATCATATTTTGGTGTAATTATTTGTTCTCCTACTGCATAATTAAAAGGTAAATTTAACTTCCATTTCTTTGGAAGCATTTGCCCAAGATTTAAATTTGTAACTATATCATATTGTTTTACATCCTCTAAACTTCTCTCGTTTGGGCCCTCTTCTAATGCGCCAAAACCTATGGTACTAATTCTGCCCGTTGCAGAAAAAGTAGCAAAATCGGCTAAATTAGTATCTAAGTTAGCTATCGCTGCATAACCTCCTTTATTATCAATTTCTGACATTCGTAATTCATTAAACCACACTTCACCTCGCAAGGGTCCAGATGCACCTGGGTTTGGATTTTTAAGACCTATCATTAAGGTCCTAACTTGTCCAAAATTTGGATTTCCTTTAATACCAATATTTAATCTACTTTTGGGTGAGCCTAAAAAACTTTCATTCAAAAAAGCGATACCATTTGCATCTGGAACTATAGAGCCATCACCTGCTATATTCAAACTTTTAATTTTTGATAATAAAGCTAAAGGAAGCTCTATTTCATTATCAGCTAGCCACACGTCTTCTGCAGTTCGAGCACTTAATGCACTGACTTTTAAGGGCATTTCTATTTGATAAAAGTTATCCGTAAAATCGTTTCCTAAACGAATGAATGCTACTAATTCGTCATCTTTTAAGTCGGTACCACTCCCTAAATCTGCTTTTAATGGTTCCGCATGCAAAAACATTCTTAGTTTTTTATATTGACGCATATCAACATTTACATTTTTAAAAACAGCGCGAGAATCGTTTTCTTCAAGACCGCCTAAACCAATATTTGCTGGATCTTTCTTATAAATCCTTAATGATAAAGACTGCTCATTTTGATTAATTACCGTATTGTTATTAAACAATTGTTCTCTATCTACTCCAGGAGGAGCCACATAAGGAATCGGGCTTCTATTTGCGTTTTCTTGAACATTTACTGCAACTACGTCAAATCCAGTATCATCATTAGAAACGTCAGAATCTAAAGCATCTAATGTACTAACAAATCTTCTCCATTCTCCACGAACTAAATCTAAAGAACCTAAACGAAGCGTCACCTCGTCATTAAAGCCAGATAAAAACATTCGCATAAAACGTATCGTTCTAAAATCGGCAATTGGACCTTCTATATTTGCGGCAGTAGCCTCTAAAATTGGGATTTTATATTGTACCCATCTAACAGGTATCGCGTTTCCGTTAGGCACTGAACCAGTGGTTGTTAATACATCAGAAACATAATTTTGCCCTACAACTGGATTTGGAGCAACTTGAATATTAAATTTATAATACGCATTTATTGTGTTCATCGTATTATCTCTGTTCAAATCCTCAACATCTGGTATGGTTGAATTTCCTCTATTTGTATCTGTAACCGTTATAGGAGAATTTCCTTCCAATCCATTGTAATTTTTATATCGGTCTAGAATAGTTCCGGAAGTATTTAAATAATATTGATAATTATCAGCAGATGGGTCATTTAAAGAGGCAAATAATGGATGTTTTGTTTTTTCATCTGCGTCATTTAGACCATTTAAACCAACATCCTGAACAGTTCTATTCCCTTCATTTGTATCAAATGCATAAATTAGCGATTGAGAGGCAGGAACTTTTCCCCAGTTAGTGGTATAAGTTGGCTGATTGCCACCATTTTCAGGCAACCCATTTTCGTAAAGTTTTCTACCATCTTTAAGAATATCTTCGCTAATTTCACCTAAATTCAGTGTTAGTGTTCCCGTGTTTGAAGGGTTTGCAACATCTTGAGTAATACCAAAATAGGGATCCATCATCCAAAATTGAACATACTCAACATTAGATTGCTCAAAATTTGTAGTGTTGATAGAACGCATGATTCCTGCCCAGTTATTTTGCGCTTCAGCGGCAGGGAATTGATTCGAAGTAGCGGCAGGATTATAGTTATAAGGCCCTCGTTCTCTTGGGTAATAAGTTAAATCAAGCGTGTTAATCACGTTCGTTTCTCCTTGCGGAATATCAATATTTGGGAATAATTCTTGACTAAAAATTCGTCTTGTTTTATTAGTAGATATATCATTGTCATCAATTCCAGCGGGTTTGTTCACATAAAAAATTGGGTCAATATTATACCACGATAATTTAGCTCTTTTGTAACCATATGCATTATCATCCTCGCTTAATTCTCCACCAAAACCAATTGGCGTACTAGCTAAAGACCAAGCCAATGGCGATTTTAAATCAATATTAGACTGAGTGCCTTCAAAATCATCAATATAAGAAGTAGGTTCACCATTGAAATCAGCTGCTTTTGGAGCATTTGGAAATAAATAGGCAAATTCACCACGAAATGAAAGATTTGATGGTGCTTCTGTTTCTACATTCGGTAGTTTATTTACTAACCTTGTTAAAAATGGAACTTCTGTTGAAAAATTAGAATTGATACCAACTATTGTATTATTTACAGACTCTTGATTATAATCCGCTTTTTGTGTAAAAGGTCGTTCAGTCATTTTTAAGAAAGTAGCTCCAAGTAAAAATTTCTCATTGAACTTATGTTCTACATTTAAACCATATAGTCGTCTGGTTTGTTGGCCAAAAACTGAATTATTTTCTAATGAAACATTAATTGGAGTGTTTGATGCCAATAAAGAAGGATCTAATATTTGTACTCTACCTGCCTGATAGTTCACCGTATAATCTACTCCTTCTACTAAAATTCTTCCTCCTGCTGTTACGACTACACTCCCTTGTGGAACATTAAAGGCGTTTAAAGATATTCCATCTCCTGCGGCAGATTTAAAACTTCCTGTTAACTTAAATTTGTTTTTAGAACTCTCTTGTAAAGCGGCCGCTTGTGTAGATTTGTATAAAGTTCTAAAAACGTATTTTGCTTGGTTAGAGTTATATGAAAGTGGTGTATCGTAATCTTCTGTTAAAGTAGTAACGTCTAATTTATTAAATAAATGTTTTCCAAAAGGCTCAACTGTTGTAAAAATAATTCTTCCATATTGAGGATCAACGGTAATACCTGGAAAAAAATCGAAAAATCCATCACCATTAGGTTGTGGATCATTTGTAAAATTTAACTTATCTAAATTAAAAACCTTTAACAATGGAGTATTCTCAACTCCTACAGGTAAGGCATCAATTCCAGTTTGTGTTATATAATTTAAAGGTGCAGGATCTTGATATAAAATATTAAATCTAAAGTCTTGTTGTTCTAATTGATTTCCTCCCGGAATTTGATAAATATTTTTCATCATTAAATCCCAACTTGGTTCATTTACGTTAATCAAACTTCCTTTTAACATTTTTAAAAGCAATGCTTGAGTTGTAGGAACTCCCAAAGGATCGACTGTTGTAGATTCTAAACCATCATTTGCAAACTCTCCAACTTGGTATACATCGCCACCAATTGTATATTGATATGCTACTGCTAAAACCTCATCATTTTGTAATTTTTGATTTAAAGATATGTAGCCTAATTGAGGATGAAAAGTATATTCTGTAGAAGCAAGTTTTCTTGCGTTTTCAAGTTTGGAATAATCTATTCCTTCCGAAAAGGTACTTGATGTATTTGCTACTAAATTAAAACCCGAAGAAGCAGTTGCGATTTCTCTTATTGAGGGTGTTAAAAAGCTGCCAAATTGACCTATTGTGGCCGGGTCAAACTTATTGTTTTTATTATCTGTTGGTGAATTAATTGGAGAATTAAAAAAAGTAGGATTTAAAATTAAGTCAGTACCTACAACCTCATTATCTGGAGTTGTACTTAATTTCGATTCACCTAAATCTTGTAAAGCAATTATATTTCTTAAATTATTATCTGTAGTAGTAACTCTATTTTGTCTATTCGTTATCCAAACCTCTATCCTTGTAATTTTGGCACGCGAATCAATAACGGGATAATTTCGCAACGCATTATCATAATTATTTCTAAAATATTGAGATAAAAAATAGTGTCTATCAGAATCATACTCAAGTGCAAAAAAATCAAACTCTTGAATCGTTCCTCCACCTTGAGTAGTTATAGATTTTGATTGGGATTTTTGTTCTGAAAATACTCCTGTGAAGGTTGTCTTTCCAAATTGGAACTGTGCTTTAACACCAAATAAACTCTGAGCGCCTCTAATTAAAGAATTTGAAATGGGAAAACTAACATTTCCTACTTCAATTTTTTGTAATATCGAATCTTCATTTCCCGAAACGTTTTTAGGAATATTATTTTTCAAATTACTTGGATCAATCCCTCCAACTCCTGGGTCATATTCTAATTTGATTAGATTCTGAAAAGCAAATGTTGATTGGGTATCATAGTTAATATTTACATTTAATCTAGTCCCTACTTTTCCTTGTAAACCCATTGAAATTCTTTGATTAAAATCAAAAGCTGTTGTTCGTCTATTTCTAGGCGAAAAAGAAGGATTATCTTGTTTTGTAAAACGAACTCCCAAATCTACCTCAACGGATCCACTTGGTTTTACATCAATACTATTTCCTCCAAAAATAGCCTCAAAAAATTTATTGTTTACATAAAATCTAGGTAGTAAATTTCTTCTTGCTTCTTCAGAGCCAACTCTTTTTCCATCTACTGCATTTTGCTTGTCTTGAAAATACTTTCTCATAGTTTCTTTTAAAACCAGCTTTTCATATTCTTCTGGAGTTAAAATTAATGGATAAGAAATATTAAATCCATCTATAGAAGCCGTGTAAATGTATCTATCTGAAATTGGATCGTAGGTGTAACCGTCTAAAATACTTTTTGGATTTGGCAAAGAAATTTGTCCAAAACTATAACCCGATTTTATGGTATCTTGTTTTTTTATTGGATTTTCTTGAGCGTGATTTATCAAAGAAACCAACATCATAAAAAACACAATATTGGTTTGTGACACTATATATTTAAAATAATTTTTCAAGTTATAATACTTTTAATGCATGCTTAATTAATTCTTCAACTGAAGCAGTTGGAGAAGTAACAATAATTTTCTCGATAACTTTTTCGGCGTTTTTTCTCAAATAACCTAAAACTTCTAATGCAGATAACGCTTCTTCTTTGTTTGTATTGTGTGCAACTCCAGAAATTTCTTCAATTGCATATATTTTTAATACCTTATCCTTTAAATCTAAAATTACACGCTGTGCAGTTTTTAATCCAATCCCTTTTATAGATTGAACGGTTCCTACATCATTGGCTGCTATGGCTTGAATGATTTGTTCTGGATTTAGGGACGAAAGCATGGTTCTTGCTGTATTGGCACCAATTCCTGAAACAGAAATTAGCAATTTAAACAATTCTCTCTCTTTTTTTTCAGCAAAACCAAACAAAGAATGCGAATCTTCTTTGACTTGCAAATACGTATATAATTTCACATTTTCAGAGTCTGGAATTTGAGAATAAGTATGTAATGAAATATGAATTTCATAGCCAATACCTTGACAATCAATAACCACTTCAGTCGGCGTTTTTTCCACTAATTTTCCTTGAATGTGTGTAATCATAATTTTATTTTTAAATTATATCGCCTTAATTACCAATATTGTTTTTTGCTTCTATTTTTAATTTAATTTTTAACTTTTCTTGAGCATCAACAACAGCAACCGCAGCCATATTAACCATTTCTTCTACGCTTGCACCTAATTGAAAAATATGAACAGGCTTATCTAGTCCCATCATAATTGGACCAATAGAAACTACTTTATCTAGTTCTTTTAACAATTTATATGTAATATTTGCCGCATCTAAATTTGGAAAAATTAACGTATTCACTTTTTTATTTGCTAATTTAGAAAATGGAAATTTGCTTTTTAACATATCTGAGTTTAAAGCAAAATCCGTTTGAATTTCACCGTCAACAATTAAGTCTGGATGATTTTCATGTAAATATTTTACCGCTTGTCGAACTTTTATTGGGCTATCACTTGATGAAGAACCAAAATTAGAAAATGAAATCATAGCTATCACTGGCTCAATACCGAATAATCGTACTGTTTTTGCAGTCATTAAAGCAATTTTAGCTAACTCTTCAGCAGTAGGATTTGGATTAATTGCAGTATCCGATAAAAATAGTGGCCCCCGCTTGGTGTTCATAATGTTCGTTGTGGCTATTCTTGACACACCATACTGTTTGTCAATTAATTCCATAACTGGTTTTACTACATTTGGATAACTTCGAGAATATCCTGTAACCATACAATCCGCATCACCAGCATTAATCATCATGGCCGCAAAATAATTGCGCTCGCGCATCCATTTTTGTGCATCTAATAAAGAAGTTCCTCTTCTTTGTCTGGTTTTCCAAAAATATTGTGCGTATTTCTCTCTTGTTTTGTCTTCGGCTTTCGATTTTGGGTCGATAATTTTTAAATCAGCATCAAAACCGATTTCTTCTTTTAACTCTTGAATAATCTCTAAATTACCCAACAAAATTGGAATCCCTATTCCTTCTTCATGAACAATTTGTGCAGCTTTTAGCACATCAAGTTGATCGGCTTCAGCAAAAACAATAGTTTTAGGGGCAGTTTTTGCTCTATTTGTAAGTAATTTTACAATTTTATTGTCACCGCCTAATCGCTCTTGTAAGTCACTAGCGTATTTATCCCAATCTGTAATTTCTATATCTGCAACACCACTTTCCATGGCCGCTTTCGCAACTGCTGGAGAAATAGTTGAAATTAATCTTGGATCAAATGGTTTAGGTATAATATAATCTTTTCCGAAAACCAATTTCTTTTCACCGTAAGCGATATTAACTTGTTCCGGAACTGGTGTTTTGGCTAATTCTGCTAAAGCTCTTACAGCTGCCATTTTCATAGCTTCATTTATTTTTCTGGCTCTTACATCTAAAGCACCTCTAAAAATATATGGGAATCCTAAAACATTATTCACTTGATTCGGATAATCAGAACGTCCAGTGGCCATTATAATATCCGCTCGTGTACTTATTGCTACATTATAATCTATTTCTGGAATTGGATTCGCCATTGCAAAAACAATTGGATTAACAGCCATAGTTAGAAGCATTTCTGGTTTTAAAATATTTCCAACAGATAGCCCCAAAAACACATCAGCATCTATTAAAATTTCTGACAAAGGTGCAGATTTACAAGATTTAGCATATCGCATTTGCAATTCTGAAACATCATCTCTGCATGTAGTTAATAAACCATTTACGTCAAACATATATAAATTTTCGGGTTTTACACCTAATAAAACATATAAATTTGCACATGCTAACGCAGCTGAACCAGCACCAGAAACAACCACTTTTATTTTAGTAATGTCTTTTTCTGCAATTTCTAAGGCATTTAAAAGTGCTGCAGACGATATTATTGCAGTTCCATGTTGGTCATCATGCATTACAGGAATATTTAATTCCTCGACCAATCTACGTTCAATTTCAAAGGATTCAGGTGCTTTAATATCTTCTAAGTTAATACCACCAAATGTCGGGGCAATAGCTTTAACAGTTGCCACAAATTTATCAATATCAGTAGCGTCTACTTCGATGTCGAAAACATCAATATCAGAAAATATTTTAAACAATAATGCCTTACCTTCCATTACAGGTTTAGAAGCTTCCGGTCCAATATCGCCTAACCCTAAAACGGCAGTTCCGTTGGTAATTACAGCAACTAAATTTCCTTTAGCAGTATATTTATATACATTATTAACATCTTTTGCTATTTCCAAACACGGCTCTGCAACTCCCGGCGAATACGCTAAAGATAAATCTCGTTGTGTAGCGTATTTTTTTGTTGGTACTACCTGAATTTTACCAGGCGTAGGTTTGGCATGATATAGTAAAGCTTCTCTTCTTTTGTTATTATTTATAGACATATATAATCATTTTCATCAACTTACAAAGATAAAATAAGCAATGAAATAACAATAAATATTATTTAAAAAATTGTATTTTCTTTTATAGCTTGTATTTAAAAACTATTTTTTTTAAATAAATTTTCTCATGCACCTGTTTTATTGAATAAAATATAAAATTAAAAATTCTAAACCACCATTATTTATTATTTAAAAAAAGTAAAATATCTAATATTCATAAATAAATTTTATGTTTTATATTGAAAATATAAATAAAAATATATGTAATAAATTATTGAAATTTGTAAAAAAAAATAATGCTATGAAAAAATCTTTCTTAATTTTAATGTCAAGTTTCGCACTAACTAGTTGTGTAACTATCAAACCCGGCGAAGTGGGCTTAAGACAAAAACTTGGTAGATTATCTGATCAAGTATACCGTCAGGGTCCAGTTTTTTTTAACCCATTTACTTCTAAAATTGTAAGAACTTCCATTCAAACAAGAAATTTGGAATTAAGTTTAAATTTACCCAGCAAAGAAGGGTTAAGTATTACTTCACAAATTTCAATTCTTTACAGATTAGAGAAGACAGAGGTAGTGAAAATTGTAAATGATTTAGGGCTCAATTACGAAGGTATTATCGCCAACGTTTTCCGATCTGCATCTGCAGATATTTGCTCCCAATATTTTGCAAAAGATATGCATTCTGGAAAACGATCTGAAATTGAAGCAGACATATTAAAGCGTATGTCAAATAATTTACTTAGTAAAGGTATTGTAATTGAATCCGTTTTAATGAAAAGCATTCAACTTCCGGAAGGATTATCGCAATCAATTGAAAGTAAACTAAGAGCTGAACAAGACGCAATGAGAATGGAGTTCGTATTGCAACAAGAAAAATTTGAAGCAGAAAGAAAAATAATTGAAGCAAAAGGAACTAGAGATGCTCAAAAAATTCTTGCTGAAGGATTGACAAATGAGATTATCAAGTTGAGAAGTATTGATGCTTTTAATGAGTTGTCAAAATCGCCTAATACAAAAATTATTGTTACTGATGGTAAAACCCCATTTCTTATCAACCAATAACAACAAATTTTTTTGGCAACACCTAATTTATCTTAATTTTTTTGAAACATTTTATGTTAAAATTAAAAGAAAAAAGTTAACAGGTGTTGCCATTTTTTATATAACTTAATTTAATAAATTAAAAAAAAAGAGCTGCACAAAATAGAACAGCTCTAGAAAATATAAATATAACTAACTTTATACTTCAATAATTTCCTTGATATTTATGTTTTCTGGTAAACGACCTACGTTTTGTAATTTAATACCTGCCAATTTTTGAGCCAGAGTTACACAATCTTCCAACGATTTATTTTGAATTTGCGCATATAAAAAACCTGTCCAAAAGGCATCGCCAGCTCCAGTAGTGTCTTTTATTTCATCTATTTGAAACGCAGGCTGAAAAAATAAACCTTGTTTTATATCAGAAACCACTACGCCTTTTTTACCTTTAGTTAAACAAATTGTGGAAGCACCCATTTGATGAAAATAATCAAAAATAAATGCATCAGATTTTACCTCATCAAACAACCTATAACAATCGTCCTCACTTAATTTTACTAATGGATCATTGATTAAATATTCTTTTAAAACCTGCTTAGCCTCTTCTCTATTAGGCCAAATTCGTTCTGAAAAATTAATATCTATACTTAATTTTACGCCAAATTCTGCAGCTTTTTTTGCTCTGTTCAAAATAGTTTCACGTGCAGGATTTTTACTTAATGCAAAACAAGTGGTATGAAAAATTTTAGCTTGTGCAACAATTTCATCTGGTAATTGCGATTCGAAAATTTCGCAATCTGCTTGACGATACGGAATGAAATCTGGTGTTTCTGTTGATTTTGAAACAAAAATAACAGAAGTTGGTGAAGTATTCGATTTTCTAATACATTGAATATTTACATGATTAGAAATCAATTTTCGTACAATATAATCACCCAAACCATCATGTCCACAAGAGGCAACTAAAACAGCATGTAATCCTAAACGAGAAGCGTTTACTGCAACATTAGTAGGTGAACCACCTAAAAATCTGTGAAAATCTTTGGTTTTAGTTATAGAAGTATTGACTTCATGTCCAATAAAATCAATTAAAACTTCGCCTATGCATATGATATCTATAGTTTTCAATTTAAAATACTAATTTAAAATTATTATGAAGGGATTGGTGGAGTAAAACTGTTGCTGCGGCACTCCAAGCACAAAAAGCAACTCCATTTGGAGCTTGAGTAGCCGTGTTGAAATTTTCATAAAATGAAAAATCTTCTATTTCATTGGCTTGATTTATTTTTTCTAACAAATGAGAAGCACTATCGTTTTGATTTTGACTTAACATTGCTAAACCTACAAATCCATTCACCATTGGCCAACTGCCACCATTATGAAACTCATAAGGAAAATTTCTGAATTCATATTTGCAATTGTTTTTTAACAAATTCCAATGCTCGTCTTCTTGAAAAACGGGAGGCCAAAAAGCGGGAACCAATCCTAATTTAGTTTCTGAAGTTAAATTTGATGTAAACTCTAAAATTTGAACCTGGTTTTCAGAGGATCCTATATTTAGCAATACTATCAAAGCATTTGCAAAAGCATCAAATTGGGTTTTATATCCTGAAGGAGAAAATGAACAAGGCAAATATTTATTAAAAACAAGTTCTTGATATGCTTTTTCGTGATATTTTTCTTCCTTAGAATTTGGTAAAAAATTACTTTCTATCTGATGAGTAATATCTTCAATTTTTTTTGAAAGAATTTCAGATTTAGCAAAAAGATTATATGATTTTAAAGCCCAAATACGTAATAATTGATCGTATAACACATACCCATCAGTAATATACTCGTCTGCCCAATTGCCAGAAAGTGGCACATATAAAAAATGTTTATTGTTAAATTCCCAAGCGTTTAATAGTGCTATTGCTTTTTCTATATGGGTTTTATATTTGTCAATAAATTCTGATTCATTTTTACAAATTGCGTATTGGCATACCCCTATGATGAACCAAGTAACCGCATCTACTCGTCCAGCCAAACCACCATAACTAACTTCTGTTTTGTCTTCAGAAATTAATATATTAGATGGAATAGTTCCAATTTCGTGTTGATTATCTGCTAACGTTTCTAACGTTTTTTTGAAAGTAGCAATTAGTTTTTCATCGGCGGAAGCCAAAGCTGCTAAACCGCAAATTACTCCATCTCTTGCCCAAACACGTTGATAGTTAGATGTGTTTTCAGCACTTGCTAAAAAACCATTTTTTGTACTAACATGATGTAGTAGTGCTATCGCTTTATGAAAAGTAACATTACTCATTTACTGATTTTTTAGTAGAAATAAATAACGTAAATATTGCGGCACAAACTAACAAAACACCTGCAAATGTTATAGCTTGTCTTGGATCGTTTTGTAAAAAATGCTTCATTATGTATCCGAAACTTATAGTTTGGATAAACATTGGAATTACAATCATCATATTAATAATTCCCATATACACGCCATATCTTTCTTTTGGAATATTATTTACCACCATTAAATATGGAATTCCCATCATACTCGCCCAACCTATTCCAAAACCTGTAATAGCAGGAAACAATAAAAATTTATTTTCTATATGAGGAAAAATTAAAAAACCAATTGCAGCAAGAACCAAACATCCAAAATGAACCAATTTAGGTGAATATTTTTTGGCAAAAAACACCAATCCAAAAGCACATAAAAAGGTTACAATATTATACCAACCATTAACTAAACCTGTCCAGGCTACAGCTTCTTCGTATAATTTAACATTTTTTTGTGGTGTGGTGTCCCAAACAGATAGTGCAATGCTTTTTGAGGAATTTTGCCAATAACAAAATAACGCATACCATTGAAATAAATAGACTAATGCCAATTGCCACATTACTTTTGGCATTTCTTTAATAGCCAAGAAAATATCAACGAACGGGGTAAAAACACTAACTTTTTCCGATTGAATTTTTTGCAATTCTTCATCAGTTGGGGGGATTTCTTTTGTAGTATGTGCACTCCACCAAACTGATCCAATTGAACATATAGCACCCAAAAGAAAAGAAGCAAAAACCCATGTAGGCAATTTACCTGTGGTTCCAATAAATAGCATTGGAAAAATAAATAACGATACATTGGCTAATGTTTGTCCAAATCCTGTAAAAAAACTTTGTGCCTGAAAGCCAACAGGTTGTTGTGATTCGTCTAATTTGTCAGCAACAAAAGCCCTGTAAGGCTCCATTGCTGTGTTATTTCCTGCATCTAAAATCCATAATAAACCAGCAGCCATCCATAACGAACTACTAAATGGAAATAAAAACAAAGCAATACTACAAATAATTGCTCCAATAAAAAAGTAAGGTTTTCTTCTTCCTCCTAATTTTGGAATCCACGTTTTATCACTTAAGGCTCCAATAATCGGTTGAACTAATAAACCCGTTAATGGACCTGCAAAATTAAGTAAAGGCAATTCATCTGGACTTGCACCTAAAAAATCGTAGATAGGATTCACAGCACTTTGTTGCAAGCCAAAACTATACTGAATGCCAAAAAACCCAACATTCATATTAATTATTTGCCAAAAACTTAATTTTACTTTAGCACTCATAGTTTATTTTATTTTTTGTAAAAATTCTTCAAACACTCCGTTATTCATATAAATAACTCCGTTTTTATCGACTACAGGAATACCTAGATTTTGTGTGCTGATTTTTGCATTTCTCAGTTTTGTTAACATTTCTTTTAAAGCTTCTGGATTTTTATCAATATCAAAAAATTCAAAAGAAATCTTGTTTTTAGTTAAAAATGCTTTCGTATCAATACAATGATGACATTCGTCACTGCCGTAAACAATGGTTGTAGGAGTAGTTTCTACTGATTTTTTTTCTTGTGCATTTGCAAAAAAAGTTCCGAAAATTATAAATAACAGAAAAATTATTTTTTTCATTAATATTATTTTTTAAAATTTAAAACAATTCCCATACCAGAAAAAACTGGTATAGGAATTGTATTATTAAATTTATACTTTTTTTTAGAATTTATAAAAAATAGTCAATGTACTAGTTCTTCCAGTTATTGATCTAGCTCTTACAATATTATTAGTATTTTCTGTAATACTTCCTTCTTCCACTTCAGTAATACCAATAGTATCAAAAACATTATTTATGTTTACAGTTGCAGAAAGACCTTTTGTTAATTCGAAACTTAAGAATGGGTTCACGTAAGCATAACCAGGCATAACTAATTTGTTATCGTCTTGAGCGTATGATTCTGTTGTACCAATTACACTAAAACCAAAATTATGTTGTTTGTTAGCGCCAAATTTGTAAGTAGGCACCACATTAAAAATAAAATCTGCTTGACGTCTTGGTTTGTTTCCGTTTAAAGCTGGCGTTATTACATCATCAGCAATTTCAGCTTTTGTATATGTTACACTCCCATTTACAGAGAAATTTTCAACTCTATAATTCCCTTCTAATTCAACTCCGTAAGAATTATATTTTCTTTGAATCTGTCTAATACCTGTACTAGCAAAATCCCAGTTTTGTTCAGATACATTTGCTAAGAAAGCAGTTGCGAAAATAGATGCGTTTGCACCTTTACGCTTGTAACCAAATTCAGCTTGGTTTACCATGTCAGCGCTTAAACCTGGAACTGCAGACCCATCATTCAAAATATTTGCACCAAATAATAAACGGTCTGCATTAGCTCTTCCTCCACGGCTATATCTACCAAATAAAGATTGAGAATCTGTAAGTAAATAATTGGCACCAAATGAATAAGAAACATAATTATAATCGTAGTTAATTGGTTTTCTATTGGCATTATCAACTACTGAAACACTTTGCTCTGGACCTTGAATCGTACCATTATTATCTACATCTAAATTTAAAGCTTGTGTCGCACCAGCATAGGATCCACGTGCTCTACCTGAATCAAAACGTACACTAGCGTCTAACGTTAACTTATCGTTTGCTTGCAAAGCACCAGCTACATAAGGAGCTGAAATATCATAATTAGCATCATAATTTCTTGTACAACAATTACCCCACGCAGGAACTCCGTAAGCGTAAAGTCCATTAACAGAATTTGCACCTGCATTTAATAAAGCTGCGTTATCTCCTTTAACTTCCATTAAATAAGAATTCCACAACCAAGACATAGATATGTTTTGGAATGCTTTGTAGTATCCTAATGTTAAGTCGAAATTACCTAATTTTTTAGTTAATTTCATATCATTAGTAAAATTATTAAAATTATTAATTTCAGTATCAAAAGTATGAATTCTCATAACTAAATCACTGTTACTGTAATTTTGTCCCGCTTGTGGTCCGTTAGCAAAAGTTAAATTTGGCACACCAAAGCCAGAGGCAATTGCACCAGCAGTTGTAACTTCAGCTGGGAAAGCTGAAACAAAACGACCTTTGTTATAGTTTTGTCTAAATTTACTATCAATTTTCCATTCGTTACCTAAGTCAAAAGAAATATCTCCACCAAAAGAAGTTGCAACTGGACGCATTCCGTCAGACATGTTACTTCTTCTTCTTTCGCCATCAGCTCCAATTGAAAGCATATCCTGAAAATAAGCGCTATGTGGTGTGTCATGTAAAATATTGAAATTTGGTAATGAACTCCAATTTGGATTGGCATTTGTCCCGGATACATTTACAGGCATTGGTAGATAACCAATCGACCTATCATTTAAATGTTTAAAATACAACTTCACATATCCTTTTTCAAAATCTTTGGTCAGATTGGCTTTAAATTGTCCGCCTAAATTTGCAGTATACCCTGCATTTCTTGGTCCTTCACCTTGTCTGAAAAATCCACCTACATGAAAACGTAATGATGAAGAAAGTGGCGAACCATATTCAAAATCAGTACGATTATTTCCAAAATCTAGACCAACAGATTGCATAAGGCTACCGCCTTCTTTCTTTCCATCTTTACTAATGAAGTTGATAATACCCGCAGGTGAATTACTTGTCAAAGTAGAAGAAGAACCACCTCTAATTGACTCCACTCTTTGAATCGTTTGGTCTGCTCTAACAAATATATCTGCATTACCGAATGCCACATCACCAAATTGCATAACTGGCATGCCATCTTCATGAATTTGCAAAAATTTTGCACCGCCAGAGGCTACAGGAATACCACGAACCGTGATATTTGCATTTCCTTCTCCTCCTGTTGATTCTGATTTAATTCCAGGAATAGAACGAAAAATTTCTGCCGTAGATCTTGGGGCCGCTTGTTCGATTTGTGCAGCTGAAATAGAACTTACAGAAACACTAGATTGTAATTTTGTAGCAGATCTAACTACTCCAGTAACCACAATTTCATCAATGTTAGAAGATTGTTCTACTAATTGAAAATTATAAGTGGTACTTCCACTAATTTCAATTTCTTTTTTTACATCTGAATATCCAGACATAGTAACCTTAATTGTAGCAGAACCACTTTGTAAATCAGAAAGTAAATAACTTCCCTCTTCATTTGTAGTAGTTGTTTTACTTCCATTTGATACACTCGCACCATTAATTGGCAAGCCCTTAGCGTCAGTTACTTTTCCTGACAAAGAACCATTCTGAGCAAACGACTGATTAAATAGCAAAATAGCTATTAAAAAAACCGATTTTTTCAAAAAACTCGTAATTTTTTTCATTTTTAATACTTATTTGGTTAGTAATTTTAGTTATTAATAATTCGAAAGTAAAAATTAACAAATCAAATTTTTATAAAATAAATATCGAAAACGTTTTCGAAACCACCGAAAACGTTTTCGATTTTAGAATTAGCAATATATTATTATTTTTATCATATTTGTATCATAAATGTTGCTAAAAAAGATACCCGCAATTTAAAAGTTTATATTTATATTAATATATTGAAAAAAGCACCTATAATTAAAGGTGAATTAAAATATGAAAGAAATCACACTAAAACAAATTGCTGAAACACTTGGTATTTCGGTTACAACCGTATCTAAAGCACTCAAAGGCTACACGGATGTAAATGAAAAAACCAGACAATCTGTTTTAGACTTAGCGGCTAATTTAAACTATACCCCTAATAGTTTTGCCGTAAACTTAAGAACAAAAGAATCTAAAACTGTTGGTCTTATTATTCCAGAATTAGTGCATCATTTTTTTTCAAATGTAATTAAGGGAATTATTGAAGAGGCAGAAAAAAATGGCTATTTGGTTATTATTCTTCAATCTAATGAATCGTTAGAATTAGAAAAGAAACAAATTGAATTATTAATTAACAAACGTGTTGACGGCATTATTATATCTTTATCTAATGACGCCAATAACGAAATTTACCTACAACAAATTATTCAAAGAGAAATTCCGTTTGTACAGTTTGATAAAATTTCGAAATTACTTCCAAGTTCTAAAGTAATTATTAACGATCAAAAAGCGGCTTATCAGGCGGTGAAACATTTGATTGATAAAGGTTGTAAAAAAATTGCTCATATTAGAGGGCCAATAAATCCACAAAATGCGATTGATAGATTTTTAGGGTATAAAAAAGCGTTAGAAGATCATAACATTCCATTCGATTCCAGTTTAGTTTATCCTTGTAAAAATGTAACATTTGAAGAAGGAAAACAATTTGCTGAAAAAATTGTAAACGAACACCAAGATGTGGATGGCATTTTTGTAATTACAGATTTAGTTGCTGTAGGCGTGTTGGCTTATTTTAACGAACACCAAATAAAAGTCCCTGAACAAATAAAAATAATTGGTTTTAGTAATTGGTTTATGTCGCAAGTGATTACTCCAAAATTAAGCACCGTGGATCAGCCTAGTTTTGAAATGGGCGAACAAGCATTTAAATTACTTTTAGAAGAAATGCAGGCGCGTAAAGATTTTTTACCTTTTACGCCAAGAACCATTGAATTAGAAACGAGTGTTATAGAACGAGAATCTTCTTTTTAGCAATATAAAAGCGAAGATTTGCAATTCAAACCTACTATAATAATAACCAAATAAAAAAAACTACAACTTTTTGTCATTGTAGTTAATGTTTCTCTTTTCACTTTGTGGGCAGGGATTGCAAATCCGAGCTATCGGGTTTTATAGTTTTCTCAACAATTATAACTCCATTTTTCTTTAACTTTTTTATTTGAATTAAACTGAAAGATTCATTACAAATGTAATTTTTAATTGCTGTTCTTTTTTCTAAGTCAATAACAACTAACTTAATTATACCTCTAAATTCAAAACCAATTGATGATTTTGAATTTTTCATGTCATAATATGAAATAATTAAGTACCTTTTTTTATAAACAGAAAAATAAGTCAAGTACTCTTTTTCAGAATTGTAAATGACTTCATTATTAATCGTTATATTCTCTTCAGCATCAATTTTATAATGGATATTTTTAATTTTGAAAAAAATACATTTATTACAGCTTATACTATCATTATTTTCATAAACAAAATCTGTTAATTTAGATAGTTGAGCGAAAGAAAAATTAAAAAAAATTAAAACCAAAATTAAATAAACTCTATTCATAACTTTTACTTTATTGTATAAAATGAAATGCCATCCGCTCAGCAAATTCTCTCAAATTTGAACTATGCTCTTAAATAATTCTGATAGCATGAGAAATAAATTACTAAACATGTTTACTTAATATATTTATCTATTAACTATCTCCAAATACTACCTCCAGATAATTTGATTAAAATATATAAAGGAATAAAAATAGAAAAAAGTAACAATATAAAAAAATTGTACTTTTTTTCATTCTTAAATTTTGAAATCAAATATTCAACCTTACTTGAATAAAATTTGTATCCTAAAATTAACCAAACTATCGCTATAGGTAAAAAAGCTAATTTATTATCTGAATTATCTTTAGAAAAAACGGGTAATTCAAAATCTAAAATTTTACTAATAGATAAAAATAATACAAAAAAATGTATAATTTGAGCTATAAATAGTATGCATGCAGCATTAAAAGTGGGGTCTTGATTATTCTTTTTTTTTAAATATGAATAAAAGTTATAATAAAGTTTTCCGTACATATTTTATTATTTAATCGTCTTATCAATTTTCTGTTATTGATTTTTCAGCAATTGCTTGAGTTGCCAAATAAGCATCAGATCTAGGATTTGCAATCGTGTCATTAGTTTCTAAATAAAACCTAAAAAAGTTCCCCTTGGTTTAGTCCTTTTATTCTTCCTAAATGTTTGTAGGCTTTTTCTGTAGCTTCACGGCCTCTGGGTGTTCGCATTAAAAAGCCTTCTTGGATTAAAAAAGGTTCGTACACTTCTTCAATTGTTTCTCCGTTTTCTGATACTGCTGTGGCTAAAGTGGTTAATCCTACAGGTCCGCCTTTGAATTTGTCAATTAAAGTCGTTAAAATTTTATTGTCCATTTCGTCTAAACCATTGGCATCTACATTTAGAGCTTTTAGGGCGTAACGCGCTATTTCTATGTCGATACTTCCGTTTCCTTTTATTTGAGCAAAATCTCTAACTCTTCGTAATAATGCATTGGCAATACGAGGTGTTCCTCTACTTCTTCCTGCGATTTCTATGGCGGCTTCTAAGTCGATAGGCACGTTTAAAATTCCAGAACTTCTTTCGATAATAGTAGCTAATAATTCGGTATTATAATAATGTAAACGACTTTGAATTCCGAAACGGGCACGCATTGGAGCGGTCAACAAACCTGAACGCGTAGTGGCACCTACTAACGTAAACGGATTTAAATTAATTTGAACCGAGCGTGCATTCGGACCCGATTCAATCATAATGTCAATTTTATAGTCTTCCATAGCAGAATACAAATATTCTTCTACTATTGGCGATAAGCGATGTATTTCGTCAATGAATAACACATCTCGTTCTTCTAAATTGGTTAATAAACCTGCTAAATCGCCTGGTTTATCCAATACAGGACCCGATGTAATTTTAATTCCAACACCCAATTCGTTAGCTAAAATACTCGCCAGAGTAGTTTTTCCTAATCCTGGAGGACCGTGAAACAGGGCGTGATCAAGCGCTTCACCACGTTGGTTTGCTGCTGCCACAAATACTTTTAAATTTTCAAG
>JBIPOM010000249.1:0-8549 GCA_044379175.1 Flavobacterium sp.
TTAAAAGATACTCTTGAATGCCTAAAGAATCTGAAATTAAATAATCGCTTTTTGTAGCGGCCCTTCTTTCGGCAATCTTTAAAAGTTTTTTAATAGGTTTATTATATTTAGTCCGTTTCCATTCTAAGCCATCCATATTTGTAATAACAATGCTATTTTTTGGGTGTAAATCGTACCAAAAAGCGCTACTTGTATAACCTAATTGTAGAATAATATCAAAATTTCTTTTTCGAGAATCAAGAATACAATTTAAATCATAAATAAATTGACCCGCTGTTCCGATTACATATTCTGGATCGTAACATTTGATAAGATTCACTTTTTCAAATGTATTTTCTTTGTAAGTATGATTATGAGGTGTATATACAAAAACAGAGTGTTCAGCTTGTGCGGCATAAATAGAAAAGAATTCGGCAAATTGCTCAAATCCTCCATAATTATTTGGTATGCCTCGGGTACCTAATATTCCTATTTTCATTTTTTTCGTATAACAAAACAAAAATAATAGAATAATATGAATGTTTTGAAATTATTTTAGCTTATTAGACAATTATCCTAAAACTTTTACGTTATTAATTATTACTTTTGCTAATCTTAAAAAAGAAAAGAATGATTGATTTTGATTTTTTAGAAAAAAACAAAGAGTCTTTAAGGATAAAATATTTAACCGCCCAACCTTTTCCGTATTTAATTATTGATAATTTTTGTGAGGAAGAAAAACTAACAAAAGCGTATTATTCAATTCCTGAATTAGAAAATAAAAGTAGAGATTATGCTTTTGCTAATAACAAATTTGAAAAATCAAATTATAAAGTTTTATCTCCGGAATTAGAAGAATTGTATTATGATTTGTCTTCTGATAGATTTAACGAATTATTATCTTTCATTACGGCTAAAAAAATATTTGTAGATCCAAAAAACCATGGCGGCGGCTTACACCAAGGAAAGAAAAATAGTTTTTTAGACATGCATTTGGATTTTAATTATCATCCATTGCAAAAAAACTGGTATCGAGAACTAAACTTGCTGTTATACTTAAATAAAGATTGGAAACCAGAATATAAAGGTGGTTTACGTATTAAAGATTTACGTACAAACGAAGAAACCGAATTGGATGTGCCATTTAATAGAATGATAATTCAGCAATGTGCGCCATATACTTTACACGGATACGATATGACCAATTTCCCAGAAGGTAAATTCAGAACGTCAATTGCAACTTATGCTTACCAGATTCATAATAAAATATTAGAAACGCCTCGGACTACAGATTGGTTTCCGAAAGAAGACGCCTCAATTATGAAAAAAGTGTTAGCAAAAAACTTTAATTTTTTAGTGCTTACCAAAAACAAGTTTTTTGGAAGTGGTACTGCTAAAAATCAGTAATGAGTTTTTTCACTGTTTCTGCAGATTTTTCCCAGCTGTAATTTTCTTTTATTTGATTTGAAATTTCACTAAATTCTTGTGTGAAATCAGTATCTAAAATAGATTTAAGTTTTTCATTAAATTCTATTTCATTGTTTGGATCAAATTCAAATTTTTTCAGAAAAGTAAAATCCATCATTGCTGTTTGATTGGAACAAATTGTTGGAATGCCTGAAGCTATTGCTTCTAATGGCGGAATACCAAAACCCTCTGCAAATGATGGGTAAACAGACGCACTTGCTCCTCTTAGTAGTAGCAGCATGGTTTTAAAATCTGTTTTGTCCATTCTAATAATTTTACTTTTAATTTTTGTGTCTAGTTTGTTATAAATTTCAAAATATTCTTGATTATTTGATGTAGTATCACCAATAAATAACAATTGATAATTATCGTATAACTTTAAATCAGAAAAGGACTTTAATATTAATTGGTGATTTTTTCTTGGCTCCCATCTGCTAATAAAAATAATGTAATTTGAAAGTTTATATTTCTCTAAAACAATTTTTTTAACTTCATTTTTGTCATAAGGTTCAAAAAACACTTTATCAACTGCATTTGGCGTGATGTGATAATTATAAATGTTAAAATGTTGGGCTATTTGATTTTTCGAATATTCTGAGACTGTAAGCCTTATTTTTGAAGTTTTTGCACCTTTTTTATAAAGAAACGTGTTTTTAATTCTGCTTAAAAAAGAAAAATATTTTGGATAATCGATAAACAACACATCGTGAGTTGTTACAATGTATTTGCAAAATTTTATTGGTGGAACAATGTATTGGAAATGCGCAAAGTCAATTTTGTTTTTTATAATCAAATAAGGAATGTTAAGCAATAATCTTAAAAATTTATTTTTAAAAGTGTATTTTAAAAACTTAATGTTTTTTTTTGTGCCAAAAACTGATTCTAAATTCTCAATATCACTTGCTGCAAAATAAAATAGGATGTTTTCATCTTTTACAAGCTCTAGATATAAACCTTGTATGTGAGTTCTAGTCCCTTGAAAACCGATATCGAAAACGTGGCAATCAACAAAAATTTTTATTTTAGTATTGTCCAATTATATATGTTTTTTGTGTAAATATTCTCTATATCCTAATAACAATCCAATTAAAATTGATTTACTGTCTAATTTGAGGAAGAATCCCATAAAAACCCAACTAGACATAAGCAGAAATATTCCAGAACCTAAAAGCAGCTTATTTAAGTTACTAATTTGTATGTTGTTTGTAATTGTTTTTTTAGCTATAAAATAAATTGACAGCAAATAAATAATAATTCCAAGCAAACCAGATTTTAATAATATGGTAGAAAAGGCATTATGCAAAAATGGATAATAACGCACTTTTGTTCCATCATTTGTTACCATAACTCTTCCAATATCTACTGTAGAACCTAAGCCTTTTCCGGAAATAACAGCTTGTGTTCCACCGTAAAATACTTGATTTACTGTTTTAATATTCTCAAATGATCTGAAATTGTCATTAAAATCTTTCCAATCTTCTTTGTTTATCTTTGTTTTAAAGGTCTCAATCGGTATTATTTTTACTTTATATAAAAATTCTTCTGTAAAAGTTCCTTTTCTTTTTGGGTTGGAATTATAAATCAATGTATAACCAACAAGTGTTAGTAAGATAGTAAAGCCAATTACTTTAATTGATTTTACATTTAAATTGAAAAAACCTTTAACCGCTAAAATTAAAATAAGTAATTGAATAAAATTTGTTCTAGATAAGTAGCAGAAAATTGATGCGGCTACAATTCCTAAATAAAGAAACCTCTTTTTTTTAGGGATGTCGATATTAAATTTAGTCGCAAACAAAATAAACACAAAAACATAAGGTTCAAAATCGTTAAAATAACCCGAATAGTGTCTAATTTCTGAAACGGATAATGTTTTATGAGCAAAGATTGAATATAAAATTATTATCAAATGAATAACCGAAAGGAAAACACCACAATTAACTGCATAATTTAACGCATTACTTCCATATTTTTTTGCAAAATTATATCCAAGAACTAAACCAATAATAGGTTTTAACAAATAAGTGACATCTCTAATTTTATTGAATATTGCATTATTGTAAAAAAATAATTCCGTAAAAAAACTAATTAACAATATTGCTAAATAACAACTAATGATATAAATAAAATTCTTTGAAAAACTAGTTCTTAATGTTATTAAAGCTGTAAAAGACCATACTACAAAAGTAAGCTCGTAATTATTAAATAATAATACTACTAAACATAAAATGAATAATAAATAAACTGTTTTAAACTTCATAAATGTCGTTTTTATCAGATAAAATTCTGTGCTTTAAAGTTAAAAAGAGTAATAGTATTAAGGTTAAGAATTCTACAAAAATAAACGAATAAAAAACACCAAACAAACTATAGTTTTTATAAACTAAAGAAATGATCACTAAGTTTAAAATTGACATAAAAATAATAATTCGTGAAAATGTTTTTTCATAATGCAATGCTAATAATAATTGTTTTAAAGCATAAACTATAAAAAACAATACTGGATAAATTAATGCCGTTTGCAATAAATTAGTCAAGTATTCTTTATTAGAGATATTATAATAATCTATTATTTCATAACTAAATACAAATAAAATAAATAGTAAAAACGATACAAATACAAAATTAATTGTGTTAAATAATTTCCAACTACTTATCCCTTCTTTTTTAGCGATGTCAAATTCAAAGCAAATTTTAGGATAGATGAAATTAAAACTTAAAAGTATGTAGGTTTTAAATATCGAGATAATTTGATCTACAATTCTAAATTGACCAACTTGAATACTTGTTCCAAAATAATTTATTAATAGAATTGGGGAATACAATTGCATCCAAATAAATATTTGCGAAAAAACATAAGTTTTGTTTGCATACATATAATTATATAATTCGGAAGGTTGAATTGGTACTAAAACAAATTGATATTGTTTGTATAAAACATAAAAAAAAATAATTCCTGCAATAAAAATACTTAAGCCAAAGGCAAAATTTATGAATATGTAGTCTGATTTTTGATTTAAAAAATAAAATATAAGAATGATGTAAATACTTTTAGAAAGAATACTAAAACAGGAAAACAGATTGAACTTTTCTAATCCTTGAAAAATCCACAACGGATTGACTATTTGCGCCATAAAAATAGAAAAACTAAAATAATATAGTTCTTTGTCTTTATGAAAAAATTCTATTTGATTTATAAGTATATAAAATACTATACTTAGAAATAGGATAAAAAAACTTTTAATGTAAACAACTCTTGAAATAATGTAATTTCTCTTTTCTACATTATCTCTATTTATGGAGATATCTTTTACACCTAAAATATCACAGCCAAAATCAATAAAAACGATAATAAAAAAAGCAATAGACATTCCTATTGCTGATTTTCCAAAGTTTTCCTCTCCACATTTTAATATGATAAACGGAATTACAATAAATGGTGCTATCACATTAAAACCCTGTCCAATGCCATATTGAATTAGTTTTTTAATTTGAGCATTTGCCAATACTGTTTTTAAAATATTCACCTATTGATTATAAAATTAATATTTTGCTTGTTTTTAACATTAAAAAGTTTCTACTAATGTCATTTCCAATAAAAAAAGCCATAAATTATTTACTAACCTATGGCCTTTTAAATTAAAATAAAATATGTCCTATTTTGTTAATTTAACTATTTCGCTTTCTAATAAATCATTTGAAAACACCATAGGGTCATAATATCCAGTTTCAGTTGTAATAGGTAAAATTTTAGACCCCGCAACATCATATTTTGCCAAACCTGCATCTGGAGCAAAATAATTAAAAAATGCTGCACCTTTTGCTTCAAAGTTTTTATTATTGTATGACATCTTAAAATTATTAATAACAATTTCTTTTGTTTCTTTATTGTTTCCTACATCAATTCTTAAATTCGTTGGAAAAACATCTACTGGTAAATTAAAAACCAAATCTTGAGGTTTGTCACTTCCTTTAAATGCTACATTGATGGCGTTTGCCTCTTCAAAAGGTTTTGTGTCATCATTTACTTCTTTGTAAAAAACTTGAAACCCATCATCATTTTTTGCAGTAACATTTAAAGTTACAGTGAAAAATTTTGATTCACTTTTTTCTTTCTCTTCCTTACAAGATACTAATGAAGTTATGATAAGTAATCCCGCTATTATTTTGCTCGATTTCATAAAAAAATTATTTAAAGTTTTTAGCAAATATAAATATATATTTGTGTTTTTTCAAAGTTTTTTCTATAGTTTTTTGAAACTTAAATTATAAATAACCACATTTCTATCCTTGTTGTTTCTGGCTAAATCATTATCAAAAGTAATAGAAAAAACGGATTTTTCTTCTTTGTTCATAAATTTTATAACTTTTTTAGATAGTTCCTTTTTCTCACTAAGAAAAATTTGAGAAATAGGTGTTTCGTTTTGTTTTATAATTATATGCGCATTAACGTTTTTTATTGGCTTTTCTGGAAGACTATTTGCTTCCAAAATCAATTCATATTCGCCTTTTTCTAATGTTACCTCTTTTGATTTAATTGTTTTGTTCTCAAATATGTATAAATTCCCAGATGGATCAAAATTATCTACATCAAAATCGTTTAAATAAATTTTATCTACAGCTTCTTTTGTTTCGCCTTTCAAAGAATAATGTTTCGCCCAACAATCGTATTTATCTATTTGATAGTCGATTACATAGTGCTCATTTAAGAAATCAATATCTTCTTGGTTTAAACTGAATGGTTTAAAATTTCCATCCATATACCAAAACGATTCTTTTTTAATTGCATTCGCTTTTAGCTTACTTATGTAGTCTTCAAATGATATTTCCCATCCTAAATTTGCACTGTTTGAATTGACATAAAGTCCATTTAAAACATATCCAAATGTTCCAATAATTTTTTCTTTTTTATCATTTCGCTTGATGATTTCTTGCGATACTGCACGCCATTCTGATTTTGTTACGGTAGCATAGTATTTTTTGCTAAAAACTAAATTATACAATGAAAACAAAATTATTAGTACAACTAAAAAATAACTTATTTTTTTACTTTTAATTGAACTTAAAACATAAGCTAAAGCTATAATAAAAATTGGCAGTGACCCAATAAAATATCTGCTTTGAATAATGGAAACTTGTAAATATGATTTAGCTATAATTAAACCAATATTCATTGTTATCCAAATGATTATGAATAAATGAAGGTACTTGTTTTTTGGTTTGTTTTTGTCGTCTTTGTTTATAAAGAACAATACGAAAAAGGCAACAACACCTATTATGTATAAGTAAAACAAGAAATTATCTTTTCCAAGAATTTCAAAAAAAGTAAATTTTATACTTTCAAAAGTAGGGTCTGCAACCCAAAAAGAGGAGATTTTACTTACTCTAAAAATTATAGATAATGCAGGAAAAATAACAAATAATGAAGAAACTCCTGAAATTAAATATAGTTTCAATAATTTAATTTTTTCTGTTTTATTAGTGTCTATAAAAAAATAAATCAACATAAAAAGAGCAATTGTAAAAATATTCAATATTCCTAAAGGATGAGCGCTAGGGATTAATCCTATTGTAATACCTAAAATAATTGCGTTTGTTATGTTCCGGTTTTTGATAAATTTTATTAATCTATAGCTAGCTAATAAGATAAAAAATAATAATAATGAATACGATCTTGCTTCTTGTGAATAGTAAATATGAAAAAAATTAACCGCCATTAATATAGTTGCTATATAGGCTGTTTTTTTGTTAATTAATTCCTTTACAAATAAATAAATAAAGTAAACTGATGCCACTCCAAAGAATGCTGAAAAAAACCTCAAGACGTAAATTGAATGGCCAAAAATATATGTCAAGAATTTTAATGGATAGTAATATACTTCTGAAAAAGCGTCTCTTGTTGCGATTAATTCATTGGTTTTTGACAATGGAATTGTCGGGTCAGATAATTGCATTGTAGTAATCTCATCTAACCAAGGGCTTTGAAAATCTAAATTATAAAATCTTAAAATTGCTGCTAAAGTTACTATTCCAATTAAAATTAAATTTAACTTTATTTTTTTAAAATTTTTATTAAAGTTAACATTTACATTGATATTAATATCCATTATTCTAAAATATGATTAATTACTGTTTGTACGTCTAGCTCGTAAAACAAAGGGAGTCTTAATAAAGTATCTGTAAAATTGTCTGTGTTTTGTAAAACTCTTCCATCGTGTTTCTCTAAATAATAAGGACTAGAATGTAAACTGATATAATGAAAAACGGCGAAAATATTGTTTTGTTTTAAAGCATCTAATATTTCTGTTCTTTGTTGTATGTTTTGGCAGGTTAAATAAAACATATGCCCGTTATTGGTCGCGAAATCAGGTATAATTGGTAATTGGATTGAGTTTTTTATCGTCCAATCTTTCAATTTATTGTAATAGTTATTCCAAATTTCTATGCGTTTGGTTTGAATGTCCTCTAAGTTTTCTAATTGTGCCCATAAAAAGGCTGCAATTATCTCTGATGGTAAATACGAACTTCCAATATCAACCCATCCATATTTATCAACTTCTCCTCTAAAAAACGCAGAACGATTGGTTCCTTTTTCCCAAATAATTTCTGCACGTTCAATAAATTGGTCGTCGTTTATGGCTAACATGCCACCTTCTCCAGAAATAATATTTTTCGTTTCATGAAAAGAAAATGCTGCTAAATGTCCAATTGAACCTAAGGCTTTTTTAATTCCATCTTTTCCTGTATAATAACTATCAATGGCTTGTGCGGCGTCTTCCACTACAAATAAATTATACTTTTTTGCCAATTCCATAATCACGTCCATATCACAAGCAATTCCTGCATAATGCACTGGAACAATAGCTTTAGTTTTTGCAGTAATTAACGCTTCCAATGTTCCACAATCCATATTAGGATGATTGGGTAAACTATCTGCAAAAACAATTTTTGCGCCTCGTAAAACAAAGGCATTCGCTGTTGAAACAAACGTGTAAGATGGCATAATTACCTCATCACCTGGTTGAATATTAATTAATATTGCCGCCATTTCTAAAGCGTCTGTACATGATGTGGTTAGCAAACATTTTTTGAAACCATATTTG
>JBIPOM010000092.1:0-8502 GCA_044379175.1 Flavobacterium sp.
CAAAAACAACTTGAAACACATTAGCAAATGATGGCTGTTCTTTCTTTAAGATGGAGAACTGTTCTTCTACAGAAATATTTAAATGATTAAAAACATATTGTTGAATAGCATTACCCGTGTGAAATGCTTTTTCTTTTATTATGGTTAAATCGTTAAGTAGTTCCGATATTTTCCAACCTAACAAGTAGAATAATAACGTAATAATAAAAAGCAAGGATAATAAACATAAAAAAACAGCAAGCCCTTTATATATTTTTTTTTGTTCCATCCAATTGCAAAAAGGAAGAAAAAGAGTGGCTAAAATTCCAGCGATACAAAACGGAATTAAAAATAATTTAGCCAAAAACAATCCCCAAAGAATTAAAAAAACAAGTGCTAATTTATACAATAATGAGGAACTAAAAGTCATAATTTTTAAATTTTAATTACATTCTGTCCATATACCAATTCAGTTCTTTTTTCATTTTATTATATTGAAAAACAGCTGATATAATTTTTTGCAATCGTACAAAAGCGGTTTCGCTTTTCACCACATAATCTGTTGCTTTGTGATGCATACATTCTACCGCTACCTCAATTTTATCTTGACACGAAAGCATAATAACTGGTATTTCACTATCAAATTGTTTAATGGCATCTAAGGTTTCTATGCCGTTAATAGCTTTTTTGTTAATGCCATCTAAATGAAAATCTAAAATAACGATATCAGGAGTTTCATTTAATTTTTCGATACAAAGTTCGCCTGTAGCAAATGTTTCAATTTCAAAATCGCTATGATTTAAAAATTGAATTTCAAGTGACTTTAAAAACACCGCATCATCATCTACAAGAAATAATTTTATTTTGGATTCGTTTTTCATTTTTTCTAAATTATTTATTCAAATTTTTTAATTCTAATTCCAATTCTACACAAGCTTGTTTACAGACATTTTCAATATTTAATATCATTTGATCTAATTCTTTTGAAAGTTCTAATCTACGGGCATATTCTTGAATTTTTTGCGCTATTAAAGTGGTTTCAGGATGGATACCCATAATGGCAAATGATGGAATCATTTTATGAATTGTAGCACCTAATACATCCCAATTTTGATCTGAAAAACTTTTCTTCATCGTAGCAACCAATTCAGGAGTTTGTTTCAAATAAACCGTAATAATTTCCGTCATTAATTTCGGATTAGATTGGGTAAGTTTAGTTAAATAACTCATATCTACATATTTAAATTTGTCAACTACACCTTTTTTTCCAACCTGATGTTCAATAATTAAAACAGGTTTTTTAATCACACTAATAAGTTTACTATATAACAAACGTTCATCTACAGGCTTTGAAATATAATCGTTCATTCCTACTTCCTTACATTTAGCCACATCAACCGTAGTTACATCAGCAGTTAATGCAATAATAGGAAGGGTTAATTTCAAAGTATTTCGTATATATAATGTAGCATCAAACCCATTCATTTCAGGCATTTGCAAATCCATTAATATAATATCATAGGTAGTAGTGCGTAATTTATCAATGGCTATTTTCCCGTTGGCAGCAATTTCACATTCAAAACCAAAATCGTCTAATAACGTTTTCATTAACAATTGGTTGAGCTCCATATCTTCCACCACTAAAATTTTAATATCTTTTACATTGGTGTCTAAATCTAAAATCTCAGGTTCTAAGACAGCTGCTTCTTTTGTTTTATCAAAATTCAATACAAAGCTAAAAGTAGAACCTTCATGTTCAGTACTTTTTACTTGTATGTTTCCATTTTGTCCTTCAACCAATTGTTTAACGATTGCTAATCCCAAACCTGTACCACCAAAAATTCTAGACGTACCACTTGTTGCTTGTTGAAAATTTTCAAACACTTTTTCTATTTTACTTTTTTTAATTCCAATACCAGTATCGGCAACGGAAAATTCAATGGTAACGGCATCATCTGTTTCTTCTAATAAATGAATGTTAACGGTTATTTTTCCTTTATTAGTAAACTTAATAGCATTACTTAATAAATTGAGTATAATTTGATGCAATCGAACAGGATCGCCAACTAAAACTTCAGGTATTGAAGCATCGTAATGGGTTATTAATTTTAGGTTTTTTTCTTGAATTTTGGTTTCAAAAAGATGTAACATTGCTTTTAAAGACAAATTAAGCTTAAAAGGAATTTTCTCAAATGTCATTTTTCCAGCATCTACTTTGGCTAAATCTAAAATATCGTTAATCAAAACAATTAAGGCATCACCACTCATTTTTATAGCGGTTAAATATTCTTTTTGTTTGGCAGTTAAATCTGTTTTTAAAACCACTTTCGTAAAACCAATTATAGCATTCATTGGTGTACGAATTTCGTGACTCATATTTGACAAGAATTGCTGTTTGGATAAAACAGCTTGTTCAGCATTATTTTTTGCTTTTTCCGCTATCATTTTAGCTTCTTCAGCGATACTTGTAGCCAATTCAGCAAAAATTTTGGCTTCGGTTAATTCGCGTTCTAAACGTTTTTGTTCTGTGATGTCTCGGGCAACTAAAACGGCACCAATAATTTTACCATCAGCAGATTTATACACCGAGCCGTTAAATAAAACGTCTGTAAACTTATGGTCTTTTATAGTAAGGGGAAAATCTGAAATAAAACCTTTTGAGAAAACAGCCTCGTAGCTTTCTTTTGCTTTATTTTTATCTGTAAAATAGTTGATAAAATCTGAACCAATTAATTTATTTTTTGGTACATCCGTGGCTTGAACAGTGGCTTCATTGGTATCTGTAATTTTTCCTCCCGGACTAATAACAAATAAAGGATCGCGACTAGCTTCAATAAGACTTAACGAATATTGCGATTCTGATTTTAATGTACAATTATGTGCGTCTAATTGAAAAGAACATTCTTGATTGTTTTCAAAATTGGTATTCAAATTCAATTTTTCATTTAATGGAGCGGATTCCTTATCCTTAGTGTTATTCTTCATTTGATTGAATTAAATGTTCACCAATATTTTCTAATGGATAGCGACGTTTATCTTTCATTTTTTTGAAATGGGAAGGTGAAAGTCCGGTTACCTTTTTAAATTGACTAGATAAATGTGCCACACTGCTGTAGTTCATTTTCCATGCAATTTCGGTAATATTCATTTCGCCGTAAATTATTAATTCTTTAATTCGCTCTACTTTATGTGAAATGATAAATTGCTCAATGGTGGTGCCTTGAACTTCAGAAAATAAATTGGCGAGATAGGTATAATTGTGTTCTAATTTTTCAGCTAAATAGTCCGAAAAATTTATTTTAATAACCGCTTCCGAATGATGAATCATTTGAACAATCGTATTTTTGATTTTTTCAATTAAAATGGCTTTTTTATCGTCCATTAATTCCAAACCTGAGGTAAGTAAACCTTCTTTTAAAAGCAATCGTTTTTCATTTGTAAGGGTTTCCATAATTTCAACCACGCCTAAATCGACCACAATAAAATGAAGACCAAGTTTTTTTAACTCGTCTTTAACGGCCATTTTACAGCGGTTACTCACCATGTATTTGATATATAGTTTCAAAAAAATTTAGCTTTTTTATTACTATCAAAGGTGACGTTTAAAAGCTAATTTTTGTTATACTATACTTAAAAGAAATGATACAATTCAGACATTTTCTAATGCAATACGCTTTTTGTCTTTTAGGTTTTTAAAGAAAGTAGGTGTTAGTCCCGTTACTTTTTTGAACTGTTTTGATAAGTGTGAAACACTACTGTAGTTCATAATATAAGAAATTTGGGTAAGATTCAATTCATCGTAAAGCAAAAGTTCTTTAACGCGTTCAATCTTATGAGCTATAATAAAATGTTCTATTGTAATTCCGCGAACTTCAGAAAAAAGTTTAGACAAATGCGTATAATCCATTCCCATTTTCTCACTAATATAATCGGAATAATTTACTTTAGGTAATTCATCAGAATAATGAATGAGTTCGATAATAATGTTTTTTATTTTTTCAATTAACACCGATTTTTTATCATCCATTAACTCCAAACCCGATTTCAAAAGCAAATCGTACAATTGTTTACGTTGATTTTCTGTAAGATCTTGCATAATTTCAACAATGCCCAACTCCAAAATAACATAGTGAAGTCCTAAAGATTCTAAAGCTTCTTTTACCACTAATTTACAGCGGAGGCTTACCATATATTTTATATAAAGTTTCATTTAAATGCTGATGTTGTTAATTTAAAAAGTAAAAAAGAAATCGTTACTCTTCGTAACCACTCTTTATAATAGTAGAAAGCATTTTGAATTTTACATTGGCATTAAAGCAATGTTTGGCATGTGCAGGAATAATAATTCCTTGACCTAATGAAAGTTTATGCGAAATATCATTAATATTAATTTCAGCAATTCCGTCAATTATTTGAATATAAGTATCAAACGGGGCTGTTTTTTCTGCTAATTCTTCTCCCGCGTCAAATGCAGAAACCGAAATATTACCTGTTAATTTTTTTAATATTGTTTTACTTAAAACCGCATTAGGAATATATTGAATAATTTCTACAATAATATGCGCTTTTTCTCTTTCAACTTCTGGAATTTCCATTCGGATTGTGAGTCCTACTTACAATTCAAATTTCGCAAAAAGCGATGGCATTGAAAAAGAAGGACACATACAAAGGTGGTGAATATAATTCAGTAATCCACTATAATTAAAATTATATATTTTTATCAAAGCTAATTTTACTGATACTACATTTAGAATGAAAATAAGTTAATGTATAGTTTATAGAATTAAAAAAATGATGTTCATCCATATTTTATGTTTTTATGTCAACGTTACAATACATAAACAACTGTTAAAAAGTTGATTTTCAATTAATTATTCATATATTTAATTTTATAAATCAAAAAAACTTACAATAAATGAGTAACAACTACACAAATATTACACCAAAAAAATTAGATAAATTTTTGATAAATGGTGAGATAAAAACCTGGAATGGAGCATTCAGTCAAGTATATTCAACTATTTCAACTTCAGAAAATTACGCACCCACGTTTTTAGGGGAGGTACCAGATTTAACTCAAAAAGAAGGTTTAGAAGCGGTTGAAGCTGCAAATAATGCTTTTGATAACGGACAAGGAATTTGGCCAACCATGAAAGTTAGCGACCGAATAAAATGCGTCGAACAATTTGCGCAAAAAATGAAGGAAACTAGATCGGAAGTGGTTAAATTTTTGATGTGGGAAATTGGAAAATCGTTACCCGATAGCGAGAAAGAATTTGATAGAACAGTAGATTATATATTTGAAACCATTAAAAGTTACAAAGAATTAAATGCTAGAAACGCACATTTTTCAAATGTTCAAGGTATTAATGCCATGATTCGTAGAAGTCCACTAGGCGTAGTTTTATGTTTAGGCCCATATAATTATCCGCTTAATGAAACGTTTACTTTGTTAATCCCAGCCTTAATTATGGGGAATACGGTAGTCTTTAAACCTGCAAAATTAGGAGTACTTCTTCATGAACCTTTACTAGAGATTTTTAATAATGTATTTCCAAAAGGAGTGATCAATATTATTTTTGGTCGTGGTAGAGAATTGGCTGCTCCGGTAATGAAATCTGGATTGGTTAGCGTATTATCATTAATTGGTAATAGCAAAGCCGCAGTTGCACTTCAAGATTTACATCCAAATAAAAACAGATTGCGTTTAATTTTAGGGTTAGAAGCCAAAAACCCAGCCATAATTTTAGCAGATGCAAATATGGACTTAACAGTTTCTGAATGTGTGTCGGGCAGTTTATCATTCAATGGGCAACGATGTACTGCTTTAAAATTAATATATGTACAAGACGAAGTAAAAGATGAATTTATCGAAAAGTTTTGCGAAAAAGTAGACAACCTAATTTATGGAAACCCTTGGGAAAAAGACGTGTTTTTAACCCCACTCCCAGAAAAAGAAAAACCGCAGTATATTAGAGAATTAATAGACGATGCCCTACAAAAAGGTGCTAAAATTATGAATGCAAAAGGTGGTGTTATTTCCGATAATTTTATTTATCCAGCTGTAATTTTTCCTGTTGATTCGACCATGCGACTATTTCATGAAGAACAATTTGGACCTGTAGTGCCTATAATTGCTTTTAAAGATATTGCCACACCATTGCAAAACATGTCAGAATCCAATTATGGACAACAAGTGAGTTTGTTCGGTAAAAACAGTACCATAATTGCGCCACTTATTGATGCTTTAATCAATTTAGTATGCAGAGTCAACTTAAACAGTTCATGCCAAAGAGGGCCCGATGTATTTCCTTTTACAGGTAGAAAAGATTCTGCGGTAGGAACTTTGAGTATTCACGATGCACTTCGTTCTTTTTCAATACGAACTTTCGTTGCATCTAAAGATAATGCCTATAATAATGAAATTTTACAAGAACTTTTAGATAGTAAAAAATGTAACTTCATAAATACAGATTACATTTTATAATTAGAAAAATAAAACGGTTTACAATACAGTTGTAAAATATTTTACCATTTAAAAAAAACCATCTCTAAAACTAGAGATGGTTTTTAACATTTATAATTAAATTAAGCAAACAAACTAATTATCATATTCCCCAGAAAGGCAATATTTTCCGAAAGTAAATAATCCATAAGCTATAAGCGGACATAATACAAAAGTATATATTATGGCAGGAACTAATTTTTCACCGCCTTCTTTCCACATGCCTAATGCCTGATTGATGAATAAGTAATATACTGCAATAGCACCAATAGCTATCCATACAATTCCTAAAATTCTTTTTATTTTATTCATTTTATACTGTTTTAAAGTTATTAATCGTGTGCGTTTTTATCGTTTGATTTTAAGTATACTACACCAATAATTAAACAAACACCTGCTACAATAATTGGATACCAAAGTCCTTCTAAATAGGGTTTATCAAATGGTAACGCTTCACCAGCTTCTTTTGCAATGTCATTTGCCTTTTTAGCATTTAACGCTAAGAAAGTAGCAACTGCTGGTAATAACCCACCAAAGATACCATTTCCAACGTGGTAAGGCAAACTCATTGACGTATATCTAATTTTAGCTGGGAACATTTCTACTAAGAAAGCCGCAATAGGTCCATATACCATGGTTACAAATAATACCTGAATGAAAACCATCCAAATTAAATGCCATTTGATATCATCTGTAATGTTTTTAGATACTTCTGTTCCATGTTTTAAACTCACGCCTGCAGGATGACATTTAGCACCCGAACCTTCTGTGAACGATTTTAATTCTACAACTGCTAATGTATCAACTTTAGCTGGTTTTTCGTCTGGTTTTAAACTGTTTTTAAGTTTAATAGTATTTACAGTTACTACAGAATCTTTAGTAGTATTAAATTTAATCCAAACTTCGTTTTTAGCGTTTTCTTTTGCGTCAAATTCTATTGCTTTAGCAGCATAAACCGTATCAATAGTAGTATAATGGAATTTTGCTCCTGTATTGTATAATGAATCCGATTTTGTAGCAATAAGAATTTTTGTATTTTTTATTGTCGGATCCTTTTTGTCTGCTACAGTTTTAATTTCAGCTAAAGGTGCTCCAATTATTTTACAGCTATCGATAACTAAAGTGTTACCATTCGCTTTCATAGATTTTTCATTTGCAGACTCATACATTGAAGTATAAATTGGACGGTATGCAAAAATAGCAATTAACATCCCTGCCATCATGATCCATTTTCTGCTCATTTTATCAGATAACCATCCAAATAATACAAAGAAAGGAGTTCCTAATGCTAAAGATACTAGCATAATATTGTCAGCAATATCTTTATCAATACTCATTGTTTTTTCAATGAAACTCATGGCGTAAAACTGACCTGTGTACCAAACAACTCCTTGTCCCATTGTAGCTCCAAATAAAGCTAACAATACAAATTTGAAGTTTAATTTATTTCCAAAACTTTCTTTTAATGGATTTGCAGAAACCTTACCCTCTTCTTTTACTTTAGTAAATACTGGCGATTCGTGCATGTTTTTTCTAATCACGTAAGAAATCAAAATCATTAAGATAGAAACCCAAAACGGAATTCTCCAACCCCAATCAACAAAGTCTTCTTTAGATAATGAGTGTCTTGTGATGTAAATTACAATTAAAGATATAAATAATCCTAATGTAGCTGTAGTTTGAATCCAAGACGTAAAGAAACCTCTTCGGTCTGTTGGCGAATGTTCTGCCACATAAGTAGCAGCACCACCATATTCTCCACCTAAAGCCAAACCTTGTAACAATCTTAAAATAAGTACTAATAAAGGTGCAAAAAATCCGATTGTTTCATATGACGGAACACAGCCAATTAAGAAAGTGGCACCACCCATTAATAAAAGTGTCACCATGAACGTATATTTACGTCCAATTAAATCACCTAATCTTCCAAAAAATAACGCTCCGAATGGACGCACCACAAATCCTGCAGCAAATGTTGCTAACGTAGATAAGAATGCTGCCGTTGGATTATCTGGTGG
>JBIPOM010000093.1:0-8453 GCA_044379175.1 Flavobacterium sp.
TTCTTTGTCTTTTGAAGACGCACTTTTGTTAGTTTCCAAAAGAGCTTTAGCTATGCAAAAAGCTTGTGAAATTACACCATCGACTATGGCAGCAGTTTTGAATTTAGATGATAAAATTGTGGAGGACATTTGCGCTTCAATTGTTGGCGTTGTTGTAGCAGCCAATTATAATTGTCCAGGTCAATTGGTAATTTCTGGAGAATATAAAGCCGTGGAGTTGGCTTGTGAAAAAATGAAAGAGGCTGGAGCCAAAAGAGCTTTAATTTTGCCTGTTGGAGGAGCTTTTCATTCACCAATGATGGAACCAGCAAGAGAAGAACTAGCTGCGGCTATTGAAGCTACAGTATTTTCTCAACCTATTTGTCCAGTATATCAAAATGTAACGGCAAGTGCGGTTTCTGAACCTAATGAAATTAAGAAAAATTTAATTATTCAATTGACTGCACCCGTAAAATGGACGCAATCTGTAAATCAAATGATTGCTGATGGCGCTTCTAGTTTTACGGAAGTTGGACCAGGAAAAGTATTGGTTGGATTGGTAAATAAAATTGATAGAGAAGTAGAAACTATTTCGGCTTAATTGTAATTTAGATAATAAACCATTAAGAAATTAAGTCTAAATGAAACTTAATTTCTTAATGGTTTAAAATTTTTCATTTCTTCTTATAGTTAATAATAAAAACTCCTAAAATAATCAATGCAGTTGCAATTATAAAATCAAATGTAATTACTTCATCAAGTAATAGCCAGCCTAAGAAAACTGCAATGATTGTATTGACATAATTTAAGATGGAAACTTGTACTACTGTTACCCTTTTCAAAGCATAATGGTAGGCGAAAAAAGCCAAAACAGAGCCGAAAATGGCGAGATACAAGGTTGCTAAAATACTCCTTACACTCCAACTACTTAAATCTGAGTTAGAAGAAAAAATAAAAGCTAAAACAAATTGAATTAAGGAAGAAATTGAAAATTGGTAAAACAAATTCAGTGCAATATTACTTGATTTATGTGTGTGTTTTTTGGAATAAACTGTTCCAGCAGACCAACTCAAGATGGCAATACTCAAAAATAACATTCCTGTTTTGTAGTTTGGATCTAAAATATCTTCTAATCCATTTCTAAAAATAAAAACAACTCCAAGAAATCCCAGTAAAACTCCAAGAATTCCTTTTAATCTTGGCTTTTCAATTCCAAAAAGAATCCCGCCAATAAAAATAATGACTGGGGAAAGGGCACTCATAATTGAAGTTAAACCGCTGGGTAACGATTGTTCCGCAATAGTTGTAAAACCATTAGCAATAACAATCATTAACAAAGAAGGAATTAATTGAAACTTTAAATTATTCCATCCAATCCAAGATAATTGTTTTTTGTGAATTAAAATTCCAAGTACAATTAACGCAGCGATCCCTTGGCGAATTGAAGTAATAAACCAAGGTGGAATACTTTCTACTGCTACACGAATACCTAAATAGGTTGTTCCCCAAACTATCCCGACAATTATTAAGGAAAAAATTAATTTTAAATCGGGTTTTTGGTTTGTCATTTATGAAAATTTCTGCCTAGTTTCTAATCTTCTGTTCCCATTTCCAAGCACTCGCTAAAGCTTCTTCTAAAGAAGATTGTGCTTTCCAACCCAAAATATTGTTGGCTTTGTCTGTATTAGCATAGGCTTCAGTAATATCGCCTTCCCGTCTTCCTACAATTTTATAATTAAGTTTTTGACCAGAAACTTTCTCAAAAGATTGAATGACTTCTAAAACCGAACTTCCTTTTCCTGTTCCTAAATTAAAAGTTTCTACTGAATTCGCGTTTTTTTTGTACAATAAACGCTGCATAGCTGTAACATGTGCTTTTGCTAAATCTACAACATGAATATAATCTCTAACCGCCGTTCCATCAACTGTTGGGTAATCATTTCCAAAAACGGATAACTCTTGTCTTAATCCCATAGCGGTTTGTGTAATAAATGGCACTAAATTTTGAGGCACACCAAGTGGCAACTCACCAATTTCAGCCGATTCATGTGCACCAATTGGGTTAAAATAACGCAGTAAAATAGCATTTAATGTACTCACTTTTGAGGTATCTGTAATAATTTCTTCGCCAATCTGCTTTGTATTTCCGTAAGGTGATAAAGCGGTTTGAATAGGTGCGTCTTCAGTAATAGGCATTTTTTCGGCTTGACCATAAACAGTACATGAAGAACTAAAAATAAAATTAGCCGCTTCTAATTTAGTAAGCTCTTGCAATACATAAATTAAGGCACTTATATTGTTTTCATAATATAATAAAGGATTTTCAACACTTTCACCCACGGCTTTACTTGCTGCAAAATGAATGACACCTGAAATATCGGTATACTTTTTAAAGAAATTTTGAACTGCCGTTTTTTCTCTTAAATCGATATTTTCAAAAATTGGTTTTTTTCCAGAAATGCGCTCAATTCCATCTAAAACTTCCATAGAAGAATTTGATAAATTATCAATCGCAATAACCTCAAAACCTTTGTTTTGCAATTCTACAACGGTATGAGAACCGATAAAACCTAAACCACCTGTTACTACTATTTTCATATTTTTTTTAGCTAATAGCTAACAGCTAAACTACTGAAAGCTTAAACTGAAAACTAATTTAAACGTATTCTAAAACTGCGTCTGTAATAAATTTAATTTGTTCGTCGTCTAATTCCGTATGCATAGGTAATGCAATTACTTCTTTACATAACTGATTGGTTACTGGAAAATCTTCTTCTTTATAACGAACATCCGCATAGGCTTTCTGACTATGTAATGGAATTGGATAATAAATAGCACAAGGAATGCCTTTTTCTTGTAAATGCGCTAATAATCCATCGCGTTTTCCATTGGTAATACGAATTACATATTGATGAAATACGTGACAATCGCAACTATCGCAAATAGTTGGCGCTACGATATTTTTATTTATACCTAATGCAAGTGAATATTTTCTCGCAGCATCTTGACGTGCACTGTTGTATGTGTCTAAATGTGGTAATTTTGCTTTTAAAACGCCTGCTTGAATACTATCTAAACGTGAATTTACACCAACCACATCATGATGATATCTTTCATACATTCCGTGATTTACAATTCCTCTAATAATGTGTGCTAAATTGTCATCGTTAGTATAAATCGCACCACCATCACCATAGCAACCTAAGTTTTTAGATGGGAAAAAAGAAGTTGCTGCAACATGTCCAATAGTCCCCACTTTCTTTTTTGAACCATCTTTTGAGGTATAATCTGCTCCAATTGCTTGCGCATTATCTTCAATTACAAATAAATTATGTGCGTTGGCAATTTCCATAATCGCATCCATATTTGCGGCACGACCAAATAAATGAACAGGAACAATTGCTTTTGTTTTTGGAGTAATGGCTTTACGAATACCTTCTAATGAAATATTCATATTATTCCTATCTACATCTACCAAAACTGGAGTCAATTGCAATAAAGCGATAACTTCAACGGTTGCTGCGAATGTAAAATCAGCAGTTATGACTTCATCACCAGGTTGTAAACCCAATCCCATCATCGCAATTTGAAGCGCATCTGTTCCGTTTGCACAAGGAATTACGTGTTTTACGCCTAAATATTTTTCTAAATCAGCCTGAAATTGGTGTACCAATGGACCGTTTATATATGTATTAGTATCTAAAACCTCTTGAATAGACGCATTTACTTCGTCTTTTATTTTTTCGTATTGACTTTTTAAGTCAACCATTTGTAATTTTTTCATCTTCCTAATCTAATTAAGTCAAGCAAAAGTAAGAAATTCTGCTTACATTTTTTGTGTTACACAAAAGAAACGTAATTTAGCAACATAAATTAAGAATATGTCATTTATTTATAACTTTTTACTCCTATTTGCTTCGCAGCTTTTAAAGTTTTTGGCGCTTTTTAGTCCAAAATTAAACTTGTTTGTAGAAGGAAGAAAATCAGTTTTTGAAACATTGAAAAATAAAATTCAAGAAGTTGATAAAACAATTTGGTTTCATGCAGCATCTTTGGGCGAATATGAACAAGGCTTGCCTGTTATAGAAAAAGTAAAACAAAAGTATCCAAATCATAAAATTATAATTACCTTTTTTTCGCCTTCAGGATATGAAGTACGGAAAAATAATACCGTTGCAGATGTTACGGTATATTTGCCTTTGGATACAATTTCTAATGCAAAACAATTTTTAAAAGTTGTGCATCCAGAAATGGTATTTTTTATTAAGTACGAATTTTGGCCTAATTATCTTAATGAACTAAAAAGTCAAAATATTAAGACTTATTTAATTTCTGGAATTTTCCGAGAAAAACAAGCCTTTTTTAAATGGTATGGCGGATTTTATAGAAATGCCTTAAAAACATTTGATTACTTTTTTGTACAGAATGATAGTTCTAAAACACTTTTGCAAAGCATCGGAATCAAAAATGTTATGGTTTCTGGTGATACCCGTTTTGATAGAGTAGTGACCATTTTAGAAAAAGATAACACGTTAGATTTTATTGCCGCATTTAAAAATAATCAGACAACAATTGTAATTGGAAGTAGTTGGCCAAAAGATGAAGAACTATTAGTAAATTACATTAATAAATCTACAGAAAACGTAAAATTTATTATTGCGCCACATAATATCAAAGTGGAGCAAATAACAAATATCAAATCCCAAATAACAAAATCTTCCGTTTTATTTTCACAAAAAAGTAATATTGATTTATCCAGTTTTCAAGTTTTTATTATTGATACAATAGGAATTTTAACCAAAATTTATAGCTATGCTGATATTGCTTACGTTGGTGGTGGTTTCGGAAATCCTGGTGTGCATAATCTTTTAGAGCCTGCCACTTTTGGAATTCCAATTGTAATAGGTCCTAATTATTCGCACTTTGCAGAAGCAGTAGCTTTAGTTGGGTTAGAAGGTTGTGTTTCTGTAAAAAATCAATCAGAATTAAATAATGCGTTCAACTTGTTACTACAAAACGAGGAAGAACGATCAGAAAAAGGACACATTTGTAGTACATTTGTGCAAATGAATAAGGGGGCTACGGAACAAATATTGAATAACATCTCTTAATAAAATATTAAAAATTGACACAATTTTACTAAATATATTAACTTGCAAGCATTAAACTAGTATCCTATGAAATTTTTAAAATTATTTTTAGTATTATTTATTGTTCAATCTCAAGCTCAACAAGGCGGTATGTGGATTCCATCTTTGTTGCAAGGTATGAATGAGAACGAAATGAAAGCTTTAGGTTCTAAACTTACAGCAGAACAAATTTATTCTATAAATAAATCATCGTTAAAAGACGCCGTTCCTCAATTTGATGGCGGTTGTACCGCAGAAATGATTTCTTCTAAAGGCTTATTGTTAACGAATCACCATTGCGGGTATGATAACATACAAAATCATTCTACAGTGGAGCATGATTATTTAGCTAATGGTTTTTGGGCTTATAAAATGGAAGAAGAACTTCCAAATCCAGGCGTGGTAGTTACATTTATTGTAAAAATAGATGATGTAACCGCAAAAGTATTTGAAGGCCTTGCTGGTTTAACTTCAGAAGCAGAAAAACAAAAGAAAATTCAAGAAAATATTGCAGCATTGAATAAATCGTATGCAAGAGAAACATGGCAAGATGTTTTAGTGCGATCTTTTTACGATGGAAACCAATATTTATTATTCGTTACAGAAAACTTTAAAGACATTCGATTAGTGGGTGCGCCGCCAAGTTCTATTGGAAAATTTGGTTCGGATACGGACAATTGGGTTTGGCCACGTCATACTGGAGATTTTTCGTTATTCAGAGTTTATGCGGATAAAAATAATCGTCCAGCTGCTTATTCAAAAGATAATGTGCCTTACACGCCTAAACATTTTTTCCCGGTTTCTGCAAAAGGAATCCAAGAAAACGATTTTACAATGGTAATGGGTTATCCTGGTAGAACTACTGAATATTTACCGTCTTATGCTGTGGAGCAAATGGTAAACGATTTAAACCCTGCTCGAATTGAAGTGCGAGATGCGGCTTTAAAAGTTCAAGATGGTTTCATGAGAAAAGACCAAGCAATTAAAATTCAATATGCTTCAAAATATGCAGGAGTAGCCAATTATTGGAAAAAATGGATAGGAGAACGCAAAGGATTAATTAAAGCCAATGCAGTTGGTGCAAAGCAAGTTTTTGAAAAAGACTTAACAGATAAAATTATCAAAGCTGGAAAACAAGCAGAATATGGAAATTTGTTAGCTGATTTTGCCACAAATTATGCTGCTATCAAAGAATATGCTATTGCAAGAGATTATTATACAGAAGTGGTTTTGAGAAATACTGAAATTTTATCTTTTGGCTATCGCTTGTATCAATTGGAGCAAGTGTATAATACAAAAGGAGAGCAAGCTTTTAATGACAGAAAAAAGAATTTAATTGAAGCATTTGAACCATTATATAAAGATTTTAATGCTCAAGTTGACGAAAAAGTTTTCGAAAAATTAATTGCTATTTATAGCAAAAAATCACCGCAACAATTCTTGCCAGAAAATTTAATAGGTTTAGATGCTACTCAATTAGCAGCTGATATATTTAAATCATCTAGTTTAACTTCTTATGCAGGTTTGAAAGAAATATTATCTGGTGATTCAAAAATTGTTTTAGAAAAATTAAATCAAGATAAGGGATTCGCTTTTGTGAAAACACTAGCAGATGCTTATAACAAAAATGTGGCACCAAAATATGACGAAATTAACTTGAAAAATATGGCTACACAACGTACCTATATGAAAGCTATTTTAGAGTTAAGTCCAAAATCGGCTAGAATTTTTCCTGATGCTAATTCTACTTTACGAGTAACATACGGAAAAGTTAAAGGATACAAGCCAAGCGATGGAGTACTATATTCACCGTTTACCTATTTAGATGGTGTAATGGAAAAATACGTTCCTGGAGATTACGAATTTGACGTACCACAAAAATTAATTGATTTGTATAATGTAAAAGACTATGGTAAATATGCTGATAATGGTAAAATGCCAGTGGCTTTTATTGCTACAAATCATACCACAGGAGGAAATTCTGGAAGTCCAGCATTAGATGCTAATGGAAACCTAATTGGATTGAATTTTGATCGTGTTTGGGAAGGTACGATGAGCGACGTGTATTATTCGCCTGAAATTTGTAGAAATATTATGGTAGATACACGATATATTCTATTTATTATAGATAAATTTGCTGGCGCAAAAAATTTAATTGAAGAAATGAAAATTATATATAATCAGCCAAATACATCGAAAAACAAAGAAAAATAGCGGATATTTTCTATGTGATGTACAATGAATTGCGCAAGATTTGAAAAATATTTTAAAAAAAATTAAAAAAAGTATTTGACATTTAATTTTTTTTATATCTTTGCTTCATAAATAATTAACCTTTATAATAAAATTAAGATGAAAAAAGTTGTTTTAAGTTTAGCATTCGTTGCTGCTGTATTAGTTTCTTGTAACAAAAAAGCTGAAGAAACTCCAGCTGCTGACTCTACTGCTGTAGACACTACTGCTGTTGTAGCTGATACTACTGCTGTTGTTGCTGATACTGCTGCTGTGAAAACAGATAGCGCTGCTACAAAAACTGAAGAAGTTAAATAATAATATTTGATCTTCTTTTCGAAAAGAAATCAATCCCGACTTAGTCGGGATTTTTTTTTCTCAAAAGTGAACGAAATGTAGCGAGTGCTTGTTTGAAAAAAAATTATAAACGCATACTTGTCAAGCTGAAAGCTACTCTTTTCTACTGACACGTGAATTAGATTGCGCGAGACCCTTTCATGGTGACAAACGTTATAAAAAGTTGATTGGGTGAAATACTTTGTGAATCTCGGTGTTTCTTTATGAGTCTCTGTGAAATAACTATCAGTTATCCGAAAACATCTTCCGCTGGAGGAAAAATATCATGTGATTTTGAAAAATCTAAATATTCGGCTTTTGCACCGTATTTTAAAATTTCATTGATGCCTTTTTCTAACATTAATTGAGTAGAATACTTTCTGCTAACAGCAACTTCTTTATCTTTTAAAATGATTTTAAAGTAAAACTTACCTGCAGGCGAACGAAATCGCATAAAAAATAACTGATCAATAGATTTTTTTAGTACTTCAATTTGGTCTTCACATTCAAAGCGTAGTTCAAATGCATTGCTAATAAAAATGGTTTTTCCTCTACGAGAAGTTAATTCGTATTTGTAATGTCCGCTGGGTTTTTTGCTTATTACAAAAGTTGCCATTTTTATTAGATATAATAATAGTTTAATATTATTTTAAACAAAAAAAGCTCCAAACATAGTTTGAAGCTTTTAGTACTCAAGGCGGGACTTGAACCCGCACGGGCATTACTACCCACTGGATTTTAAGTCCAGCGTGTCTACCAATTCCACCACTCAAGCAT
>JBIPOM010000094.1:0-8251 GCA_044379175.1 Flavobacterium sp.
TCTTAGGTATGGAAGAATTATCTGAAGAAGATAAATTAGTCGTATCTCGTGCTCGTAAAGTACAACGTTTCTTATCTCAACCTTTCCACGTAGCAGAACAGTTTACAGGGATTCCAGGTGTTTTAGTAGATATTAAAGATACTATCAAAGGATTTAATATGATTATGGACGGTGAATTAGATCGTTTACCAGAATCAGCATTTAACCTAAAAGGAAGTATTCAAGAAGCTATTGAAGCAGGAGAAAAAATGTTAGCAGAAGCTTAAATCAAGCGAAGCTTGATAAACTTCAAAAAATAAAATCACAAATACCAATTTTGGAATTTGGAATTTTAAAATTTGGAATTTTAAACTTAAATTATGATTTTAGAAATAGTATCACCAGAAGCCACTTTATTTTCAGGAGAAGTAACCTCCGTTTCTGTTCCAGGAATTAATGGCGAGTTTCAAATGTTAAACAATCACGCGGCTGTAGTTTCCATTTTACAAAAAGGAAATGTAAAAATCAGTGCTTCAAGTTTTAATATTGATAAAACCAATGAATCAAAATTCACAAAAGTAAATGAACAAACCTATTGGTTAGCGATTCAATCTGGTACTATAGAGATGAATAACAATAAAGTAATTGTTTTAGCAGACTAAATCAGTTTTTTTATTAAAATAACAATCCCGATAAGTGTTTTCTTATCGGGTTTTTTTTATTTTTACATTATGAAAATTCCAAATGCACTTCAGCAAAAATTACTTTTTCGAAAAGAAACAAATGCTTTGCGAAAATTGCCTACACCTATAATTGGAATCGATTTTTCATCAAACGATTATTTAGGTTTTGCTAAAAACGAACAAATATTTGATGCTACACACCAATATTTAGTTGATAATAATATAAAAAATAACGGAGCAACAGGTTCTCGATTAATTTCAGGAAATCATAATTTGTATGCTGTAGCTGAAAAATATATTGCAGATTTTCATCAAGCTGAAGCAACTTTAATTTTTAATTCTGGTTATGATGCTAATGTTGGTTTTTTTAGCGCTGTACCGCAAAGAAAAGATGTTATTTTATATGATGAGTTGTGTCACGCTTCCATTCGTGATGGCATACAAATGAGTCACGCCAAATCGTATAAATTTCAACATAACGATTACGAAGATTTAGAAACGAAAATCGCCAAAATCCAGACTCCAAATTCCGAACAACTGACAATTTACATCGTTACAGAATCCGTTTTTTCTATGGATGGCGATACACCTAATATGGAAACGTTAGTACAACTTTCAGAAAAATTTCACGCACTTTTAGTAGTGGATGAAGCGCATGCTTTGGGTGTGTTTGGAGAAAAAGGTGAAGGCGTTATTCAATCGCAACAACTTCATAATAAAGTGTTTGCCAGAATTATGACGTTTGGAAAAGGGTTGGGTTGTCACGGTGCTGCTATTTTAGGAAATGCTGATTTAATTGAATATTTAGTCAATTTTGCAAGAAGTTTCATATATACAACCGGACTTTCCCCTCATTCGGTTGCTGCAATTGTAGTAGCCTATCAAAATTTAAATCACTCAGTTGAACTTCAAAAATTAATAGAAAATATTACTTTTTTCAATCAGCAAAAACAACTTTTAGGCATAAAACCCTTATTTGTTTATAGTAAATCGGCCATTCATTCGGCCATAATTCCTGGAAATAATAAAGTAAAGAAAATAGCTTCGCAATTACAAGAAAAAGGATTTGAGGTGAAAGCGATTTTGTCGCCAACTGTTCCAGAAGGTCAAGAAAGATTACGATTTTGTTTACATTCATATACTACAGAATTAGAAATGAAAAACGTATTAGACGAATTAAACACTTTAATTCTTTTATAAATATGAAACAATCATTAATTGAAGTTGCCAATTATCAATATTCCTCTGAAGCGTATTTATTTAAAGCCAAGTTAGAATCGGAAGGTATCGAAGTATTTTTACAAAATGAAAATACAATTAACACCGAACCTGCATGGAGTAATGCTCTTGGCGGTGTGAAATTATTTGTACATTCAGAAGATGTTCTACAATCAAGACAAATTTTAGATGCTATTCCAGAATATTCTCTTGACGATAAAGGGGAATTATTATCTTGTCCAAATTGTGGTTCTCAAAAAATTATTTTGACAACCACAATTAAAGATATTAAATCGTTTTTAGCCTTTATTTATGGTTTGCTAACTTTATCTATGCCTTTATTTACGAAACAAAAATATAAGTGCGAAAGCTGTAACTTTGAATTTTAAATAAGAAAATTTCACAGCGATTCACAAAATAACGCAGAGTTTCACAAAGTTTTATTTGTATTTTTGTGTAGCTTTGTGGAACACTTTGTGAATCTCTTCGAAACAACTCAAAAAAATGAAACTATTTATAACAGGAATCGGAACCGATGTAGGCAAAACTATTGCTTCATCAATTATTGTAGAAGCCTTAGAAGCCGATTATTGGAAACCCATACAAGCGGGCGATTTAGATAATTCGGATACAAATAAAGTGGAAAAATATGTATCAAATACAACTACAACTTTTCATAAAAATGCTTACGCGTTGCAAACTCCTGCAAGTCCACATTATGCTGCTGAAATAGATGGGATTATAATTGATTTAAATGAAATTAAGGAGCCGAAAACTAACAATCATTTGGTAGTGGAAGGTGCAGGTGGAATTTTAGTACCTTTAAATAATACAGATTGTGTTATTGATATTATTCAACCTGATTACAAGGTTATTGTGGTTTCTCGTCATTATTTAGGAAGTATCAACCATACTTTAATGACAATTGAAATTTTAAAATCAAGAAAGTTAAACGTAGTAGGAATTATTTTTTCAGGTGATGAAAATCAAGCTACAGAAAGCATCATTTTACATAAAACAAATGTTCCCATGATTGGAAGAATTGACAACGAATCGTATTTCGATCAAAATGTAATTAAATATTACTCCGATTTGTTTCTAGAAAATCTTCAAAAAATAGAGTAGAATATAACAAATAGCCTTTATCTTTGCCTCATAATTTTAGAATTTACGAGCAACTTTTTTCTATACTCTATTTTCTATATTCTTAAAAAAAATGACACTTTCAGAAAAAGATAGTTTATACAACTGGCATCCGTACACGCAACATAAAATAAATTTCCATTTCCCTGCTATAGTTAAGGGGAAAGACGAATTTTTATGGGATGAAAACGGGAAACAATATATCGATGCTATTGCGTCTTGGTGGGTGAATCCATTTGGACATAGTAACACGATTATTGCTGATGCCATTTATAAACAACTTACGACGTTAGAACACGTTTTATTTGGTGGTTTTACGCATAATGTCGTAGTAGAATTAGCTGAAAAGTTAGTTGAAATCTTACCTTCTAATCAAAGAAAGTTCTTTTATTCTGATAACGGTTCTACAGCTGTTGAAGTGGCTATAAAAGCTTCATTTCAATATTATTACAATAAAGGAATTAAAAAAAATACTATAATTGCTTTTGAAGATGCCTTTCACGGTGATACTTTTGGAGCCATGGCAGTAAGTGGCATTGGTTTGTTTACAGAAGCGTTTCAAGAAGCATTAATTAATGTAATCCGAATTCCAGTTCCTACAAAAGACAATGAAGAAATTTCAAAATTAGCATTAGAAAATGCAATTTCTGAAAATGAAGTCGCTGCTTTTATCTTCGAACCTTTGGTTTTAGGTGCTGCAGGAATGGTTATGTATGATGCTGCTGAATTAGACAAGTTGCTTTCAATTTGTAAGAAAAATAACGTTTTCACCATTGCAGATGAGGTAATGACAGGTTTTGGGAAAACAGGTAAATTATTTGCTTGTGATTATTTGAAAAATCAACCCGATATGATGTGTTTGAGTAAAGCACTTACTGGAGGTACAATCCCTATGGCAATTACTACTTTTACTTCAGCTATTTTTGATGGATTTATGAGTGATAATGTTAATCACGCTTTATTACATGGGCATACATTTACTGCAAATCCAACAGGTTGCGCAGCCGCTTTAGCGAGTATTTCTTTATTAGACAAGCCAGAAACTTATGAAAATATTATTAGAATTAATGCTTCGCATCTTCAATTTCAAAAACATATTTCAAAACATTCAAAGGTAAAAACTTCTCGTGTTCTAGGGGTTATTTTTGCTTTAGAAATTCAGGTTTCTGAAAAACAAGACTATTACAGTAATTTGCGTAATCAATTTTATAATTATTTCATTGAGAAAGGAATTATTTTACGACCAGTAGGCAATGTTATATATATATTACCATCTTACATAATTTCTGAAGAAAGTTTACAACAAATTTATGCCGTTATCGAACAAGCTTTAAACGAGATTCCATGTTAAAACAATCTGTTTATATAGATTCAATTGCCTCTATTTCGGCATTAGGGATGACTTCTGCCGAAATTTGGAACAATTATTTGCATGAAAATTCATTGTTTCAAAAGTTAGAAGCTACTAAAAAAGAATATTGGGTTTCTAAATTTTCAGATAAAGTAACTGGTTTTTTAGATTCTATTATTAGTTCAGATTCCAAATACAAACATCTTGATAAATCGGCAGTAATGGCGATTTTGGTCGCCAGAAAATGCTTTGAAAACAGTAATTTTTCGAATAAAAATATTGGAATTAATTTTGGATCTTCGCGTGGCGCTACTACATTATTTGAAAAGCACCATACTGATTTTATTAATGAAGGAATGGTTTCCACTTTTACTTCTCCAGCTACAACTTTAGGAAATATTTCTAGTTGGGTGTCGCACGATTTACAAATTGATGGTCCAGAAATTTCCCATTCTATAACTTGTTCCACAGGTTTACATGCTTTGTTAAACGGAATTGCTTGGTTGCAATCGGGAATGTCCAATCAGTTTTTAGTGGGAGCAAGCGAAGCACCTTTAACACCTTTTACGTTGAGCCAAATGACTGCTTTGAAAGTTTATTCAAATGAAGATACTACTTTAGCGAATAGATGTTTGGATTTCGAAAAAACTTCAAATACTATGGTGTTGGGTGAAGCTGCAGCTTGTTTATCATTATCACTTTCTTCAGAAAAGGCAATTGCTAAAATTACTGGTATTGGTTTTGCTACTGAAATTTTGTTAAGTAGTACTTCTATTTCAACGGAAGCAGAGTGCTTTCAAAAATCGATGAAAATGGCTATTGGATGTTATACTGTTGATGATATTGATGCGATAGTAATGCACGCACCAGGAACTATTCAAGGAGATAAAACGGAATTTGTAGCCATCAAAAAAGTGTTTGGTGACAAAATACCATTGATAACTTCAAATAAGTGGAAAGTAGGCCATACGTTTGCTACGTCTGGTTTATTAAGCATAGAATTAGCAATTTTAATGCTTCAAAATCAGCGTTTTATTGAAAGTCCTTTTTATAAAAATCAAAATATCACTAAGAAATTAAAAAGAGTATTGGTAAATGCGGTTGGATTTGGCGGTAATGCTGTTTCTGTTTTGATAGAGTTGTAAAAAAAAGTCCAAATGTAAATTTGGACTCTCTTATTTCTTATATTAAATTCAGTATCGAATCTGGGAAAATTCCTATCAGAATTAACAATACTGTTGCAACTATTCCAACTATATAATATTCTGAATGATTAGCGTATTCTTTGCCATAAGTATGTTCTTTTGTATACATAGCAATTACTATTTTAAAATAGTAGTATACCGCTATCATTGAATTAATAATAGCAACAATTGCCAATCCAATAAAACCGCTTGCGATTATTTGATTTAACAAGAAAAACTTAGCAAAAAAACCTGCCAAAATAGGAATTCCAGCCATTGATAACAAAGCGATGGTCATAATAAAAGACATTAACGGATGTTTTTTACCCAAACCATTAAAATTTTCTATCAAATCATTATCTTCATTTTTAGTAACAAATAAAATTACTGAAAATGCGGCTAATCCTGCTATTGCATAAGATGCGGCGTAAAATAATAAATTGTTTTCTGCGGCATTTATGTTTAATAAAGTTAAAAGCATAAATCCAGTATGAGAAATACCTGAATAGGCAATAACTCTTTTTATTTTTTTCTGACGAAGTGCCATTACGTTACCAAATAACATAGTTGCAATTACTACCACAACTATTACTTGTGTATAGCTATATAGCATTTGGCTATTTAATATTGTAATTAATTTAAAAAATGATGCCATTGCTGCAACTTTTGCTAACGTACTCATTATTGCCGTTACTTGGGTTGGTGATCCTTCATATACATCTGGAGCCCAGAAGTGCATTGGAGTAGCGGCTACTTTAAATAACATTCCAATTGTGATTAAAATCACCCCAATGTAAAACCAAAATTCAGTACTTGCAGAAATTGATGCTTCGTATAAGGTTCCGATATCAAAAGTACCTGTTGCACCGTATAACATCGTAATTCCAAACAATAAAATACCTGAAGCAAAAGAACCCATTAAAAAGTATTTCATGCCGGCTTCATTACTTTTTATGTTTAATCTATCACTTCCTGCTAATACATATAATCCAATAGATAACACTTCAATTCCTAAGAAAAACATAGCTAAATTACTGAAACTTACCATTGCCACTGCACCAGAAAGCATAAATATTTTTATCGAAATAAAATCTGATAACTTTGAACTGTTTTTGTAACTCGGCGCACTCATTAAAATAAGAAAAGCCGTTAATAATATGAATAAACTTGAAAATGCTTTTGCAAATTTATCTGTAATTATCATAGATTCGTATCCTGTAATTTCAGGCAATTCTTCAATTAGATTTACACTAAATAATGCCATTAATGACACAATTGATACAGGAATAATAATCTTTTTTAGATTCACTATTTCTGCTAATAAACAAAATATTCCGATTCCTATTATAGCAATTAATGTAGTCATTTTATGATGATTATTATTTAATTTGAGTTAAAATTGATTGTAAACTTGGTGTAATTAGATCGATTATTGGTCGTGGGAATAATCCGAAGAAAATTGTTAAACCTACTATAATTACTAATACAATACTTTCTTGTTTTGTTATTCTTTTAAATGATTTTGTTTCTGATCCTAACATTACTTTTTGAAACATGCGTAACATATAAAATGCGCCTAAAATAATTGTTGTACCTGCAACCACAGCATACCAGATATTTACTTTAAATAAACTGTAAAGTAAGTTAAATTCACCAATAAAATTGAAAGTAGTAGGTAAAGCAACAGAGGCTAACATTATAATCATAAATAATGATGCAAAATAGGTGTCTTGAATTCTGATGCCGCCCATTTCTTTAATTTCGTAGGTGTTGTATCTGCTGTAAATTAATTCTACAACATAAAATAATCCAACAATTACAATTCCGTGAGAAATCATTTGTAAAACCGCACCTTGAAATCCTTCAAAAGTTAAAGAATATAAACCAGCAGCTATCAGTCCAACGTGTGATAAAGAAGAATACGCTAAAAATTTCTTAATATCTTTTTGTTTTAATGTTACAATCGCACCATAAATAATTCCAATAATTGATAATGCAACTATATATGGAACATGTGCTTTTGCTACTTCATCCGTTAATGGTAATTGCCATCTTAGCACACTATATAATCCCATTTTTAACATAATCCCTGACAATAACATCGTACCAACTGCAGGCGCTTTGCTATACGTATTAGCTTGCCAAGTATGAAAAGGAATCAAAGGAATTTTAATAGCATATGCTAAAAAGAAAGCAACGAAAATATATGTTTTTTCTGAAGTTGTTAGTTGCAACGCATATAATTTATTGATATCAAAACTACCACCTTTTGTGTACAAATAAATGAATGCTAAAAGCATAAATAATGATCCTGCAAACGTATAAATAAAGAATTTTAAAATGGCTTTTTTACGTTCTTCCAAATCGCCATTACCCCAATTTAAGGCGATAAAATAAATTGGAATTAATGCAATTTCCCAAAAGATGTAATATAAAATTCCATCAGAGGCTAAAAACGTTCCTGCCATAGCAAAACCCATAAATAGCATTAATGCATAAATAGATCTTGAATTTTCAAATTTTGTGATAAATCCAGATAAGATAATTAAGGATAATAATCCAGTTGTTAATAATAACATCACTAAAGATAAACCATCAACGTGTAAGGCGAAGTTTATGTTTAGTTGAGTAATCCAAGATGTATTTACATCTAAATTTTCACCTGCTTGATAAGCATTTAATCCTAATAATGT
>JBIPOM010000095.1:0-8076 GCA_044379175.1 Flavobacterium sp.
TACTCGTCACTCAAGAGGAGAAGAAGTGCACGGCAAAGAGTATTATTTTATTTCTTTAGAAGAATTTAAAAAACATATTAAAGCGGAAGATTTCGTAGAATGGGAAGAGGTGTATCGAGATAATTTTTACGGAACTTTAAAAAGCGAAGTCGAACGTATTTGGGCAAAAGGTAAAAACGTTATTTTTGATATTGATGTAGCGGGTGGTCTTCGAATAAAATCGAAATTCAAACAAGAAACATTAGCGGTATTTGTAAAACCACCAAGTATCGACGAGTTGAAAATTAGATTAAAAAAACGTTCTACTGAAAGTGACGATAAAATTAATATGCGTATTGCAAAAGCATCAGTAGAATTAGCTACCGCACCGCAATTTGATACCATCATCAAAAATTACGATTTAGATGTTGCCAAAGTGGATGCATATAATTTAGTCAAGGAATTTGTGAATAAATAGGTATTAGGTAAAAGGTAATGGGTTAAGGGTAAAAGTAATTAATCCTATAAACCCAACACCCAACACCCAACACCCAACACCTAAAAAAATGAAAATAGGTTTATATTTCGGAACGTTTAATCCCATACATATTGGGCATTTAATTATTGCCAATCATATGGCGGAGCATTCCGATTTAGATCAAATTTGGCTGGTAGTAACACCACACAATCCGCACAAACAAAAAAATACCTTGTTAGACGATTACCATCGATTGCATATGGTGCATTTGGCAACGGAAGATTTTCCAAAACTTAAACCATCGGATATTGAGTTTAAATTGCCACAGCCCAATTATACAATTAATACATTGGTGCATTTGCAAGAGAAACATCCTAATTACGAATTTTCTTTAATTATGGGTGAAGACAATTTGAATTCGTTTCACAAATGGAAAAACTACGAAGCCATTTTACAACACCATCACATTTATGTGTATCCGCGATTAAATTCTGGTGAAATAGAGGAACAATTTGTTAATAATTCCAAAATACACAGAATTGGTGCCCCAGTTGTCGAGCTATCTTCAACTTTTATTCGTGAAAATATAAAAAATAATAAAAACGTAATTCCAATGCTACCTCATAAAGTATGGGAATATGTTGAACATAATTTGTTTTATAAGAAGTAATTTTATTAACGTTTAAAAATGAATCAAAATTTCGAAAAACTTATTGAGAGTTTACCAAAAAAGAAAAATTCAATAAAAAGTAAACTACTGAATCAATCATATTTTCTTCGTTCAATGGAATTTAATAAAACAATAATTTATAAAAGTGAAGTTGAATTTAACAGCAAAGACTCCAACAAAGGTATTTTATTAATTATAGGTTTAGCTTGTTTGTTTATAAGTATCAGATTTAAAGATAGTGAGCATTTTATTCCGATGTTAATTTTATCAATAATTGGATTTATTGTAAATATTATTTTCTTAAATTACAGAAAAGGAAATACTATTAGAATTAATAAAACTGGTTTTGAAATTGAAAACACAAAATTTGATTGGAATGATATATATGATTTTGGTGTACAAATAAAGCCTAATAAATACATGGATGTATATCATCTTATTCTGTTTTCAGATTTATATGGTAAGAAAGAATATAATTTATTTAGTTTTAAAAATAAAGAAGTTAAAATTGTTGAGACAATGATTTTTTTTAAAGATAAATTTAATTCCGAAATAGAAATCTCTTAACATTCCATTATCATTTGTGCTTTGCTTTAAGTAGTATCTTTGTTAACTAAATAAATATATCATGTTAAACTTCGAGTTATACAATCCTACCAATTATATTTTTGGTAAAAATCAAATAGAAAAATTAGCGAATTTAATTCCAGTCAAATCAAAAGTACTTTTAGCGTATGGCGGGGGTAGTATTTTTAAAAATGGCATTCATAAACAAGTTACAGAACACTTAAAAGATTTTGATGTTATTGAATTTGGTGGTATTGAACCCAATCCACGTTTTGAAACCTTAATGAAAGCCGTAGAAATTATTCGTTCTGAAAAAATCACTTTTATTTTAGCAGTAGGCGGTGGAAGTGTTATTGATGGGGTGAAATTTATTTCAGGTGCTGTAAATTATGAAGGAAATGCAGTTGATATTCTTAAAAACAGAATTTTATTTAAAGATATTTCAAAAGTAATTCCATTTGGAACAGTGTTAACGTTACCTGCTACAGGATCAGAAATGAATTCAGGAGCGGTAATTACCATAGATGCCACACAAGAAAAACTAACTTTAGGTGGAAGTGCTTTGTTTCCTCAATTTTCTATTTGTGATCCAACAGTAATTCAATCGTTACCTAAAAGACAACTTCAAAATGGCGTGGTAGATGCTTTTACACATGTTTTAGAGCAATATTTAACCTATCCACAAGACGCAATGTTGCAAGACCGAATTTCTGAAGGAATTTTACAAACTTTAGTTGAAATAGGACCAAAAGTTGTAGAAAATCCTACCGATTATAAATTAGCATCTAATTTTATGTGGTGCGCTACAATGGCCTTAAATGGTTTAATTCAAAAAGGAGTAGCGTCAGATTGGGCAACACATATGATTGGTCATGAATTAACTGCTTTGTACGGAATTGACCATGCAAGAACATTAGCCATCGTTGGTCCGAATTTATATCGAGTGATGTTTGATTCTAAAAAAGAAAAATTGGCGCAATTTGGTGAAAGAGTTTTTAATCTTAAAGGAAATTCAACGGAAGAAATTGCTGATAAAGCTATTGATAAATTGGTGTCATTCTTACTAGAAATGGGAATGGAAACCAAACTTTCTCAAGCAGCTACAAATTATTCCGACACCGCCAATTTCATTGTAAATCGCTTTGAAGAAAGAGGTTGGAAAGCCTTAGGTGAAAAACAAAATATTACTTTAGAAAAAGTAAAAGAAATTGTTGAAATGAGTTATTAATGAAAGTAAAAAGTAAAAAGTAAAAAGTGAAAAGTAAAAAGTAAAAAGTAAAAAGTAAAAAGTTAGAGAATCTAAGTTTCCTATGCATAGCTAAGCTACTCAACTTATTTTAAGATTTTCTATGTTCCTATATGTTTAATTATAGTAAAAAATAAAATAAAAAAAAGCGTCCAAGAAATTTATCTTGAGACGCTTTTTACAAACAAAAACTACTAACTAAACTACTTTTATTATTTTTTAATCGATATAATATTATTTTCAATAGTCGTGCCAGAAAATATATCTTCACAAATAATTAACATTATTTAAGGTTTTTTAATATTGATTTCGTCATACATATTGAAATTGAAATTGAAATTGATATGACTATTGCATATTGCTATTCAAAAGTGTATTTTTGGAGTTCATAATTTTAGAACATGGAAAGCAACAAAAAATTTGCAGTTATTGGAGGCGGAAGTTGGGCAACAGCTATTGCAAAAATGTTATGTGAAAATCAGGAAAAAATAGCTTGGTACATGCGTAGCACTTATGCTTTAGAGCATTTAAAACAGCAAAAACACAATCCGAATTATTTAAGTTCTGTTGCTTTTGATACAAATAAATTGCAACTTACAAACGATATTAATGAAGCCATTCAATTTGCTGATGTGGTAATTTTTGCAATACCATCTGCTTTTTTAAGTGCGGAATTAGAAAAAATGACAGCATCTTTAGAAGGAAAAATAATTTTTTCTGCAATTAAAGGAATTGTACCAGAGACAAGTTTAATAGTAGGCGAACATTTTCATAATATATTTTCTATTCCATACGATAATATTGGAGTCATAACTGGACCTTGTCATGCAGAAGAGGTAGCTTTAGAACGTTTATCGTATTTAACAATTGCTTGTTCTGATGAAAAAAAGGCTAAATATGTAGCAAAAAATTTAGCTTCGTATTATATAAAAACTAAAACGTCAGACGATATTGTAGGAACTGAATACGCAGCTGTTTTAAAGAATATCTATTCTATTGCAGCCGGTATTGCTCATGGTTTGGGTTATGGAGATAACTTTCAAGCTGTTTTAATGAGTAACGCCATTCGTGAAATGAAAAAATTCATTAGAAAAGTTCATAAAATGAAACGTAATATTAACGACTCGGCTTATTTAGGTGATTTGTTGGTAACTGGCTATTCTGTTTTTTCAAGAAACCGAATGTTTGGAAACATGATAGGAAAGGGCTACACTGTAAAATCTGCTCAAATGGAAATGAGTATGGTGGCAGAAGGTTATTACGCTGTAAAAAGTGCTTATACTCTTAATCAAGATTATAAAGCCAAAACACCTATTATTGATGCCGTTTACCAAATTCTATATGAAGGTAAAGATGCTAAAGCCGTTTTTAATAAATTAACGGAAAAGTTGGATTAGTGCAAAGGTTTGAGGTAAAAGGTACAAGGCAAAAGTTTCGTTTCACTTATTTTAACCGTAAATCCATTACCCAATTCCTTTAACCCTTCACCCAAAACCCAATACCTTTAAAAAATGTACTTCATCAATGTCATTCTTCCTTTAAATCTTGATAAAACATTTACGTATTCCGTGAATGTGGAAGAATATAAGTTTTTGCAACCTGGCATACGCGTTACGGTTCCGTTTGGAAAAACAAAAGTGTATACGGCTTTAGTTGTAGAAAAGCATACCAATCCTCCGGTTTTGTATGAAGCCAAAGAAATTAGCCAAATTATTGATGAGGTTCCTATTGTAAATGAAATTCAACTAAAACATTGGCAATGGATTGCATCGTATTATATGTGTTCTATTGGCGAAGTTTTTAAATCGGCATTACCTACAGGATTGATTTTAGAAAGTGAAACGATGATTTCTTCTTCGCATACAGAATCAGATAAAACATTGGCAACAGATGAAGAATTTTTAGTTTTAGAAGCTTTAGAAAATAAATCATCCATAACGATTTCAGAAATTTCTCAGATATTAAATAAGAAAAATGTAATTCCAATTGTTCAAAGCTTGTTAGCTAAAGGTTTGCTAACCATGCAAGATGAGGTTCAAGATACTTACAAACCCAAATTGGTAAAATATATTAAACTTCAAGAAGAATTTCTGTATCCAGAAAAATTGCAAGAATTACTTGAAATATTAGGTAAAGCAAAAAAGCAAAAAGAAATTGTTTTAACGTATTTTCAATTGCAAGCGACAGAGAAAAAGCCAATCGCTGCAAAATTGTTAATTGAAACATCTGGAGTTAGTGCAGCGGTTATTAAATCGTTAGTCGACAAACAAATTTTTGAAGAATATTATATCAATACAGACCGTGTTTCCTTCGAAAAAGAAGAAAATTACGAAATACAATTAAGTGCATCGCAACAAATTGCTTTAGAAAATATTCAGGATAAATTCACTCAATTTGATGTCAATTTATTTCACGGAGTAACCGCTTCAGGTAAAACGGAAGTCTATATAAAACTAATCGAAGCATTTTTACAACAAGACAAGCAAGTATTATTTTTATTACCAGAAATTGCATTAACTACTCAGTTAGTACAACGATTATCAGCTTATTTTGGGAATCAAATTGCGGTTTTTCATTCGAAATACAATTCCAATGAACGTGTGGAAGTATACAATCATGTGTTGCAAAATTCTGAAAAAGCAAAAGTCGTTTTAGGGGTTCGAAGTGCCTTGTTTTTGCCTTTTACTAATTTAGGTTTAATTGTGGTGGATGAAGAACACGAAGCTACCTATAAACAACAAGATCCTGCACCTCGATATCATGCCCGAGATGCTGCAATTGTTTTGGCAAAGTTTCATAATGCAAAAGTACTGTTAGGAAGTGCAACGCCAAGCTTAGAATCGTATCATAATGCAAAAAACAATAAATATGGTTTAATCGAAATGTTTACCCGATTTAATAATGTGGTTTTGCCTGAAATTCATTTAATAGATTTAAAAGATAAATATTTCCGCAAACGAATGGAGGGTCATTTTTCCGATGAATTATTGGAAAGAATGAACGAAACATTAGCAAATAATGAACAAATAATGCTTTTTCAAAATCGTAGAGGGTATTCGCCATATATTGAATGTACTACTTGTGGTCACGTGCCTCAATGTTCAAGTTGCGATGTAAGTCTAACGTATTATAAGTATAAAAATCATTTAAAATGTCATTATTGCGGACATACCATGGCAAAACCAACGCATTGCCACGCTTGCAATTCGTTAGATATTTCTGCGAAAGGTTTTGGAACCGAACAAGTAGAATTAGAATTGGTAAAATTATTTCCTAATAAGCGAATTGCTCGAATGGATCAAGATACCACTCGTGGAAAATTTGCTTTTGAAAAAATGATTGATGCATTCAAAAATCAGGAAATTGATATTTTGGTTGGTACACAAATGTTAGCCAAAGGTTTAGATTTTGAAAACGTGACTTTAGTCGGAATTTTAAATGCAGATAATTTATTAAACCAGCCGTATTATCGCGCATATGAACGCGCATATCAAATGATGGTACAAGTAGCTGGGCGTTCAGGTAGAAAAGCAAAAAAGGGGAGTGTGGTAATTCAGACATACAATCCCATGCACAATACCATTCAGCAGGTGGTAAACAATAACTATACAGCCATGTTTAATGAACAATTATACGAAAGACGTAATTTTCAATATCCACCCTATTTTCGTTTGTTGCAAATTAAATTGAAACATAGAGATTTTGAAAAACTTCGTGAAGGTTCAATTTGGTTGTATTCTGTTTTAAAACAACAAATTATAATTCCTATTTTAGGGCCAGAAGAACCGGCTGTAAACCGAATTCGAAATGAATATATTAGAACCATTCTTGTTAAGATTCCAAATAATGCAAATCTTAATGGAACTAAAAAAATAATAAAAAAAGCATTGGTGAGTTTTGAAGCTACTTCTCAATATCGGGCAATTAAAACGACAATTAATGTGGATTATTAATAATTTTCTAAAATATTAATAATTTCTTCTTTTTTATTTCTACTTAACGGGATTTTTTCTCCATCAATTTCAACTTGTTTGCTGTTAAATCGATCTACTTTATCCAAATTAATAATGTACGATTTATGAATTCTAAGAAAGTTATTTTTTGGTAATTCAATTTCGAACGATTTCATAGTAGATAATACTAAGTGAGTGTCTTCGTATGTTACTACTTTAATATAGTCACCAAAAGCTTCCACCCATTTTATATTTGAGGTATATACTTTTATCTTTTTAAGATTACTTTTAATAATTAAGTGAGGCCCGTTTTCGTCATGATTTTGATCATGTTTTAAATGGTGCATTTCCATTGCTTTTTTTGCAGCAACTAAAAAACGCGTTTTTTTTATTGGTTTTTGTAAAAAATCTAATGCGGAATAATCAAATGCTTTTACAGCGTAATCCGCTTTTGAAGTAATAAATACGATTAATGGCTTGGTTTTTAAACCATCAATTAAATCAAAACCAGTAATGTGAGGCATTTCTATGTCCAAGAAAATTAAATCAACAAAATTATTAGTAATATAATTTTTTGCTTCTAATGCATTTGAAAAATCACCTCCTAATTTTAAATTAGGGTGTTCGGAAATTAACTTAGCAATAGTAATTCGTTGAATAGAACTGTCATCTACAACAATAGTGTTTAATTTCATACATTGGTTTTTATTACATTTAAAAGAAACGATATTTTTATATTGTCACTATTTTTGTAATTATTTCTAACTTATTTTTGTAAAACTAAAAAAATATTTGATTAATAGCATAAAAATATATAAAAATTCAATAGAAAACTAATTACATAAAAAAATAAATACTTTTTAATGAATTTGTTAATTAAATATTATTGTATATCTTTGCACCCAATTTAAAAAATACGTACAAATGAAAAATTACGAAACTGTTTTCATTTTGAATCCCGTTTTATCTGATGTTCAGGTAAAGGAAACAGTAAGCAAATTTGAAGATTTTCTTACTTCTAAGGGTGCCAAAATGGTATCAAAAGAGGATTGGGGCTTAAAGAAATTAGCCTATGAAATCCAACACAAAAAAAGTGGTTTTTACCATTTATTTGAGTACCAAGCTCCAGCTGAATTAATCATTTCTTTAGAAACTGAATTAAGAAGAGATGAAAGAATCATGA
>JBIPOM010000096.1:0-8045 GCA_044379175.1 Flavobacterium sp.
TGTGCAAGCCGAATTTTTGGTAAATCAAGTAAATTATAAAATTTTAGAAATTCTGTAAAAAATTACGGTTTTGTATTCAAATTTTACAGAACAAATAAATTTATTGATTTTTAAAAGCCCATTATTTTGCGTTTTAAGACGTTTTTTTATTTTTAACTGATTTCGTTTGGTACAAAAAATCACCAAAACAGCATTTTTGACCCTTTTTAGCGCTTTTTAGAAAAGATTTTAGAAATTAACAAATGTTGATAACTTAAGGTGTTTTGCTGTTGTTATATCTTGGCTTTTTTTAATCCATTCGTTATATTTGTTTGTTATAAAAATGTTTATTTAACACAATTATTATGAGTGAAGAAAATAAAAAAGGTAGTTATTCAGCAGATAGTATCCAGGCGTTAGAAGGAATGGAGCACGTAAGAATGCGTCCATCTATGTATATTGGAGATACTGGAGTTAGAGGATTGCATCATTTAGTGTATGAAGTAGTAGATAACTCTATTGATGAAGCATTAGCGGGTCATTGTGATACCATTTATGTAGCTATTAATGAAGATAATTCAATTACAGTTGAAGATAATGGACGTGGTATTCCTGTAGACATTCACAAGAAAGAAGGAATTTCTGCTTTAGAGGTGGTAATGACTAAAATTGGAGCAGGAGGTAAGTTTGATAAAGATTCGTATAAAGTTTCTGGAGGACTTCACGGTGTGGGTGTTTCTTGTGTGAATGCACTTTCAGATCACTTACGCGCTACTGTTCATAGAGAAGGAAAAGTATATGAACAAGAATACGAAAAAGGAAAAAGTTTATATCCCGTAAAACAAATTGGTACAACAGATAAAAGAGGTACAATTGTAACGTTTAAGCCTGATGCTACTATTTTTACACAAACGTTAGAATATTCTTATGATACATTAGCGGCTCGTTTACGTGAGTTGTCTTTCTTAAATAAAGGAATTACAATTACTTTAACTGATAAAAGACACTTAGCAGAAGATGGAAGTCAGCCAGTTGAAACGTTTCATTCTAAGGAAGGTTTAAAAGAATTTATTAAGTTTTTAGACGGCAACAGAGAACCAATTATTTCTCATGTAATAAGCATGGAAAATGAAAAAGGTGAAATTCCTGTTGAAGTAGCTTTAATTTACAATACTTCTTATACAGAAAATATTTTTTCTTATGTAAATAATATTAATACTCACGAAGGTGGAACGCATTTGCAAGGTTTCCGTATGGGTTTAACACGTACGTTGAAAAAATATGCTGATGCTTCAGGCTTATTAGAAAAATTAAAATTTGAAATTGCTGGAGATGATTTTCGTGAAGGATTAACAGCAATTATTTCTGTGAAAATTCAAGAGCCACAATTTGAAGGTCAAACCAAAACTAAATTAGGAAATAGAGAAGTTGTTTCACCTGTTTCGCAAGCTGTTGCAGAAATGTTGGAAAATTATTTAGAAGAAAATCCTAATGATGCTAAAACCATTGTACAAAAAGTAATTTTAGCAGCTCAAGCCCGTCACGCAGCGAAAAAAGCCCGTGAAATGGTACAACGTAAAACCGTTATGGGTGGCGGTGGATTGCCAGGAAAATTATCAGATTGTTCGGAACAAGATCCTGAAAAATGTGAGATTTATTTGGTAGAGGGAGATTCTGCAGGTGGTACAGCAAAACAAGGTCGTAATAGATATTTTCAAGCAATTTTACCATTAAGAGGTAAAATTTTGAATGTAGAAAAAGCGATGCAACACAAAGTTTTTGAAAACGAAGAGATTAGAAATATCTTCACTGCTTTAGGAGTTACAGTAGGTACAGAAGAAGACAGTAAAGCATTGAACTTAACGAAATTACGTTACCATAAAGTAATTATTATGTGTGATGCCGATGTCGATGGTTCGCATATTTCAACGTTAATTCTAACTTTCTTCTTTAGATATATGAAAGAATTAATAGAAGGTGGACACGTGTATATTGCAGCACCACCATTATATCAGGTTAAAAAAGGAAACAAAAAACAATATGCTTGGAACGATGACCAACGTGATAGAATTTCAATGGAAATGGGCGGAAGTACAAGTATTCAACGTTATAAAGGTTTAGGAGAGATGAATGCAGAACAATTGTGGGAAACTACAATGAATCCTGATTTCAGAACTTTCCGTCAAGTAACTATTGATAATTTAGGAGAAGCAGATCGCGTTTTCTCTATGTTAATGGGTGATGAAGTACCACCTCGTAGAGAATTTATTGAGAAAAATGCAGCTTATGCTAAAATTGATGCTTAGTTGAAAAAGTTAAGTTTTTTGACAGTTCTATTTGTTTTTGGATTTTCAAATTTTGGATTTTCACAAACTAGTGTACAATTTGAACAAATAGGGTATCTTTTAGAAGATGCCCTTTTGTATTCCAAACAATACTTAATTCCCGCTACAGATGCTGCCGTATATCAGGCTTCTTCTGCATGGATGAATTCAGCGAAGAAGAAAGAAAATTGGGAGATAAATATTGGAATTCATGGAAATATGTTTTTTGTTCCAAATTCTGATAGAAGTTTTACAATTGCAAATTCTGATTTTCAATTTTTACAGTTAGAAGGCAGTCAAACAACAGCTGTAGTACCAACGGCAATTGGAAATGATGACACCTATTATTTAGTTGGTAATTTAGATGGGCAACAAGTTCGTTTAAAAACGCCTAAAGGAGTAAATCAGGAAACTATTAACTATCCATATTTAGATGTGTCTCTTGCTTTGCCAAGTGGTACAGAGCTAATTGGTCGTTTTTCTACTAAAACAAATTTAAAACGGGGCTATTATCAGGTGTATGGTGTTGGATTAAAGCACAATATTAGTCAATATTTTCCGAGTTTAGAACCTAAAAAAATTCATATTTCTGCTATGTCTTTTTATTCTAACGAAGACATTAGTTTTGATTTTTTAGATGTGAATACGTCGTACGGAAATTTAGGCATTAATAATTTAAATGGAATTGTAGATACATTTCATTATCAATTAGCGGTATCTAAAGAAATAAACAAATTTGAAATTTTAGGAAGTCTTATTGTAAATACTAGTAGCTTTAATTATATTGTTAGTGGGAATAAAGGCGCTATAGAAGAAATAATTCCAGCTCAAAAAATAATAAACCAATTGCTAGATACCATTGAGAAAAGAAAAACCAATTATATTGGCGAAATTGCCGTAAATTATAGTTTGAATAAATTTAATTTTCTAAGTGCTTTTGCTTTTGGAAAGTTTTTTAATTATAATTTAGGTGTTTCTTATAAAATAAATTAAAAAAAGTCTCGGCTTATAGTAAAGACGGGACTTTTTATGTTATTTCAACTTATATCTGAGGTTCTCGAAGCTAGAAGTTAGGCGATAATTCGTATTTTTTATAGAAATTATCTAAAGCTTCCACCACTTCATCTTCGTTATCTACAATTTTAAATAATTTTAAATCTTCAGGTGACGCATTTTTAAATTTGTCAATCATAACAGATTGAATCCAATCCATTAAACCCGACCAAAATTCAGTTCCCACTAATATAATTGGGAATTTTGCTATTTTTTTAGTTTGAATTAACGTAATAGCTTCAAATAGTTCGTCTAATGTTCCGAAACCACCAGGCATTACTACAAAACCTTGAGAATATTTTACAAACATTACTTTTCTTACAAAAAAGTAATCGAAATTTAAGTTTTTATCTCGGTCAATGTAGGGATTAAAATGTTGCTCAAAAGGCAATTCAATATTTAGTCCTACTGAAGTTCCTCCGCCAAGGTGAGCACCTTTGTTTCCAGCTTCCATAATTCCAGGTCCTCCACCGGTAATCACTCCGTAGCCCGCTTTCGAAATTTTATACGCTATTTTTTCGGCAAGTAAATAATATTTATCTTCTGGTTTTGTTCTTGCTGAACCAAAAATAGATACACAAGGACCTATGCGTCCCATAGTTTCGTATCCATTTACAAATTCCGACATGATTTTAAAAATAGCCCAAGAATCGTTTGCTCGTACTTCATTCCAAGTTTTTTGTTTTAACTTATCTTGAATTCTTTCTTCTTCATTTTGGTATATTCCACTCATATTTTCAATTTTTTATTTTAAAAAAGTAATCTAAGATAATTCTTTTTTCAAAAACTGTGCCGTATAACTTTTTTTATTTTTTATAATTTCTTCTGGTGTGCCTTTACATAAAACTTCTCCGCCACCTTTTCCACCTTCTAAACCAATGTCAATTATATAATCGGCCAATTTAATTACATCTAAATTATGTTCAATAATTAAAACCGTATTTCCTTTATCAACTAATTTATTAATCACATCCATTAATATACGAATGTCTTCAAAATGCAAACCAGTTGTAGGTTCATCTAAAATATAAAAGGTGTTTCCCGTATCTTTTTTAGATAATTCTCCAGCTAATTTAATTCGTTGTGCTTCACCACCAGAAAGAGTTGTGCTTTGCTGTCCTAACGTAATATATCCCAAACCAACATCTTGAATAGTTTTAACTTTTCGATATATTTTTGGAATCATTTCAAAGAAATCAACGGCTTCGTCAACCGTCATATTTAACACATCTGAAATAGATTTTCCTTTGAAACGAATTTCTAAGGTTTCTCTGTTAAAACGTTTTCCTTGACAGGTTTCACATTCCACATACACATCGGGTAAAAAACTCATTTCTATAGTTCTTACTCCAGAACCTTCGCAAGTTTCACAGCGTCCGCCTTTTACGTTAAAGCTAAATCGACCTGGTTTATATCCACGAATTTGCGCTTCAGATGTCAATGTAAATAAACTTCTTATTTCCGAAAAAACATCGGTATAAGTTGCTGGATTGCTTCGCGGCGTTCTACCAATCGGACTTTGGTCGATATCAATAACCTTATCTAAATGTTCTAATCCTTCAATTTTTTTATAAGGTTGCGGTTTTTTTACAGCGTTATAAAAATGAGCATTTAAAATAGGGTAGAGCGTTTCATTAATTAAAGTTGATTTTCCACTTCCAGAAACCCCTGAAACACAAATTAATTGCCCTAAAGGTATTTCTATAGAAACATTTTTTAGGTTATTTCCAGTCGCACCGGTTAGTTTTAAAAATTTTCCGTTTCCTTTTCTACGCGTTTTTGGTACTTCAATTTTCATTTTACCATTTAAATATTGCGCAGTAATTGTATTTTCTTTTAATAATGCAGCAGGTGTACCTTTACTAATAATTTGTCCGCCATATTTTCCTGCTTTCGGACCAATATCAATCACGTGGTCGGCACATAAAATCATATCTTTGTCGTGTTCCACCACTAAAACCGAGTTGCCAATATCACGTAAGCTTTCTAATGATTTTATCAATCTTTCATTATCACGTTGATGCAATCCGATACTGGGTTCGTCTAAAATATACAAAACACCAACCAATTGCGAACCAATTTGTGTCGCCAATCGAATACGTTGTGCTTCTCCGCCAGAAAGTGTTTTGGAGCTTCTATTTAAACATAAATAATCTAAGCCAACATCTAATAAAAAATTAATTCGAGCGTTAATTTCTTTTAAAATTTCAAATGAAATAGTAACTTGTTTGTCAGATAAATGATTTGGTAAATCGGAAAACCACTGTTGTAATTCTACAATGTCCATTTGAACCAAATCGCCTATGCTTTTCTCATTAATTTTAAAATATAAAACTTCTTTTCGTAAACGCGTTCCAGAACAATCTGAACACGTGTTTTCATCCATAAATTCTTTTGCCCAACGTTTAATACTTGCCGATTCGGATTGCTCAAACTGATTTTTTATGAAATTGGATATGCCTTCAAAGTCAATTTTATAATCTTTAGTAATTCCCATCACTTTAGAAACTACTGAAAATTTTTCATTTCCACCATATAAAATCATATCCATTGCTTCTGTAGGAATAGTTTCTATATTATCCGTAATCTTAAATCCGTATTTTTCTCCAATAAATTCTAATTGCTTAAAAATCCAAGTGCTTTTATATTCACCTAATGGTGCAAAACCACCAGATTTTATTGATAATTTTGGGTTAGGAATAATTTTTTGCAGATTAATTTCATTTACAATTCCTAAACCATTACAGTTAGGGCAAGCCCCTTTTGGTGAATTGAATGAGAAATTATTAGGTTCTGGATTGGGATACGAAATACCAGAAGTAGGACACATTAAACTTCTACTATAAAACCGAACTTCTTGACTATCTTGTTCAATTACCATCATAATATCATCACCGTGATGCATAGCTACTTTGATACTTTCGGTTAATCTTTTATCGGTATCTTCGTCTTGTTTTACAGCCACTCGATCTATTACAATTTCAATATCGTGTGTTTTGTATCGATCCACTTTCATGCCATATTCTAAATCTTTTATGGAGCCGTTTACACGAACTTTTAAAAAACCTTGTTTGGCAATTTGTTCAAACAACTCTCTGTAATGTCCTTTACGAGAACGAATTACAGGCGCTAAAATGTTGATTTTTTTTCCATCAAATTCATCGTGAATTAATTCTTTAATTTGATCATCCGAATAAGAAACCATTTTTTCACCCGTATTGTAACTGTATGCATCAGCAGCACGAGCAAATAATAATCTAAGAAAATCGTATATTTCTGTAATGGTACCCACGGTTGAACGTGGACTTTTATTAGTTGTTTTTTGTTCAATGGCAATCACTGGAGATAATCCATCAATTTTATCTACATCAGGACGTTCTAAACCGCCTAAAAACTGACGCGCATAAGCAGAAAAGGTTTCGATGTATCTACGTTGCCCTTCCGCATAAATCGTATCAAAGGCCAAGGATGATTTTCCAGAACCCGACAAACCTGTGATAACCACTAATTTTTCACGAGGAATGGTAACATCAATATTTTTTAAATTATGAGTACGAGCCCCAATAATTTCAATAGAATTTTCTGTGTGTTGCATACAATTTTTATCAAAACGCAAAATTACAATTTTTTAGTTCAATTGTATGACAGAAATAGGTTTTGTTTTTTAATTTTTAATAATTTTTTCATCAACAAAATTCGCAATAAAACCTAATCCCATTCTATCTAGCATTTTCTTTTCAAAATTCCAGAAGAAAGTAAATTGTCCGAAAAGAAATCCTATAAAAACAAGTAAAATTTGATAAATAGGGAAAATTAATACCAATCGTAAAACGCGATACAACCAATGTGGTTGAAAGGTTTCAGGTATTCCAATTAATGAAAGGAAAGGTTTTGCTAATTGCAATGAACTAAAACCGGTAATAGCAAAAACAATCAAAATGCTTGCTAATTGCCAGTTACTTGAAATATTCCAACGTTTTTTTAACCTATCCATTTTTTAAAATTTATCGGTATAAAGATAAAAAAAAGTCCCGAAAAATCGAGACTAAATTTAATTTTTGGTAAACGTATTTTTATTTGAATTATTTGTTTTTCAATAAACTAATAATTTGCTCAGCTAATTCTGTACCAATTCGGTCTTGTGCTTCTAAAGTTGCGGCACCAATATGAGGTGTTAACGAAATTTTAGGTTGCATTAAAATTTGAATTTCTGGAGTAGGCTCGTTTTCAAACACATCTAAACCAGCAAATAATACTTTTCCGTTATCAATTGCTTCAATTAAAGCGACTTCATTAATCACGCCACCACGAGCACAGTTTACAATTCCCACTTCATTTTTCATCATTTCAAATTCGGCTTTGTCTAAAACATAACCGTCTTGTGCTGGCACGTGAAGTGTAATAAAGTCAGAATGTTTTAAAACGTCTTCTAAAGGCTCTGTGATGATATCTACATTAATAAATTGACCGTTATAAAAATCCACTCTAATTACGGCTTCGTTAATATATTTATCGGCAGCAATCACTTTCATTCCAATTCCTAAAGCTAATTTAGCCACCGCTTGTCCAATTCTTCCGAATCCAATAATACCTATTGTTTTTCCTCTAAGTTCTAATCCGTCAGCGTACGCTTTTTTTAATCCATTGAAGTTGGTATCCCCTTCTAAAGGCATATTTCTATTGGCATCA
>JBIPOM010000097.1:0-8040 GCA_044379175.1 Flavobacterium sp.
AACTAACTAGCAATTGGTTTGAGGTGAAGTACGATTTAATTTTTTTATACGATATAATTGCTGTTGTAGTTTTGTTTTTTCTAATCTTTATTTTTTACAGATTAAGTGATAGGCAAAAAAAGAATGCAGTAATTAATGAAAAAATAGAAAAATTTATTCAGACTAAAAACAAAATCGCCTCTTTTTTAATACCTATTTTAATATTTTTATCGCTTTATAGTTTTATTGATTGGATAGCAAAAAGTTTCTTTTCTGTAAATGCATTAGTGTATAAATTTGAAGATATTAATAAAATTTTCTTTGAAGATTTTTTTACTATACTAATTTTAGTTGATGTTTTAATTTTACTGTTTTCTTTTTTACATTCTGATAAGTTTAGTACTGTAATAAGAAATTCGGGTTTTATTATTTCTACAATTATGATTAAGCTTTCATTTAATACCGAAGGAATTTTAAATGTTATTTTGTTGGTATTATCTGTAATATTTGGAATTGTAATTTTATTCATACATAATAAGTACGAAAAACTTCAAACTACTATTTAGTTATAATTTAAGTACCAATAATAAAAAAAACCGAGTAATTTCTTACTCGGTTTTTTGCTATTTAAATTTATGGTTTACTTGTAAATCTTACTTCGTAACTCGTAAATTATTTTACTTCTTCAAATTCTACGTCTTGTGTTGTATCACCGGAAGCTTGTGGTTCTGCTTGTGCAGCGCCTTGAGCATCTCCAGTGTTGTACATTTCAGCAGATGCGTTTGTCCAAGCCGTATTGATTTTTTCTAAAGCAGGCGTAATTGCAGCAACATCTTTTGCTTCGTAAGCCATTTTTAATTCAATTAACGCTAAGTTGATTGCTGTTTTGTTATCTTCAGATAATTTTTCGCCAAATTCAGTTAATTGTTTTTCTGTTTGGAAAATCATAGAATCTGCTTCATTTACTTTATCTGCCGTTTCTTTTGCGATTTTATCCGCTTCAGCATTTAATTCAGCATCTTTTTTCATTCTTTCGATTTCTTCAGCAGTTAATCCAGAAGACGCTTCGATACGAATATCGTGAGATTTTCCAGTTCCTTTATCTGTTGCAGAAACTTTAATGATACCATTGGCATCAATATCGAAAGTTACTTCGATTTGAGGAATTCCTCTTGCTGCTGGTGGAATACCATCTAAATGGAAACGACCAATAGTTTTGTTATCAGCTGCCATTGTTCTTTCACCTTGAATAACGTGAATTTCAACACTTGGTTGGTTGTCTGCAGCCGTTGAGAAAACTTGCGATTTTTTTGTTGGGATAGTGGTGTTAGACTCAATTAATTTTGTCATTACATTACCCATAGTTTCAATACCTAATGATAAAGGTGTAACGTCTAATAACAATACATCTTTTACATCACCAGTTAAAACCCCACCTTGAATAGCTGCACCAATAGCAACAACTTCGTCAGGATTTACGCCTTTTGATGGTTTTTTACCGAAGAATTTTTCCACTTGTTCTTGGATAACTGGGATACGAGTAGAACCACCAACTAAGATCACTTCATCAATATCAGAAACAGATAATCCAGCATCTTTTAACGCTTTAACAACTGGTTCCATTGAACGCTTGATTAATGAATCAGCCAATTGTTCAAATTTAGCACGTGTTAATGTTTGTACTAAGTGTTTTGGTCCTGAAGCTGTAGCCGTAACGTATGGTAAGTTAATTTCTGTTTGAGCAGATGCAGATAATTCAATCTTCGCTTTTTCAGCCGCTTCTTTTAAACGTTGTAACGCCGTTGGGTCTTTTCTTAAATCTAAACCTTCAGCAGCATTAAAGTCGTTTGCTAACCAGTCGATAATTACTTGGTCAAAATCGTCTCCACCTAAGTGTGTATCTCCATTAGTAGATAATACTTCAAAAACACCATCTCCTAATTCTAAGATAGAAATATCAAAAGTTCCTCCACCTAAATCGAATACTGCAATTTTTTGATCTGTACCTTGTTTGTCTAATCCATAAGCTAATGCCGCAGCAGTTGGCTCATTGATAATTCTCATTACTTTTAAACCTGCAATTTCACCCGCTTCTTTAGTCGCTTGACGTTGTGCATCGTTAAAATATGCAGGAACAGTAATTACTGCTTCTGAAACTGAATGACCTAAATAGTCTTCAGCAGTTTTTTTCATTTTTTGCAAAGTCATTGCAGATAATTCTTGTGGCGTGTATAAACGACCATCAATATCAACACGTGGCGTGTCGTTATCACCTTTAACTACTTTGTAAGCAACAGTAGAAGCCTCTTTAGAACTTTCCGAGTACTTGTTACCCATAAATCTTTTGATAGATGCAATAGTTTTAGTTGGGTTAGTTACCGCTTGTCTTTTAGCAGCATCTCCAATTTTAATTTCTCCACCTTCTACAAATGCAATTACAGATGGCGTTGTTCTTTTTCCTTCTGCATTAGCAATTACAACTGGTTCTCCACCTTCCATTACAGAAACACAAGAATTGGTTGTACCTAAATCGATTCCAATAATCTTACTCATTTTATTTAATTTTAAATTTTATTCGGTTTATTTTTTAAACTCTTTTTGGATAAGTCAAGTTTTGTGCCAATGATGGTATAGGTATAAAATTGGCAGTATTTCTTTTGTAATGTAAAAATGTCTGACATTGTGTCATTTTATTTTTTGCTAACCAATTGGTATTCTGTCAGAAAGTGATTTATTGATAAAACAATTAATGTTGCTAAATTGTTGCAGATATTATGGTATAAAGAATTAAATCTATAAACGAAAAGCACAAATTTATATTTAGTTATTCGAATTAAAAAGGGCTTTTTTATTAAATACGAGTATCGAAATTCCTATTAAACTATAGGCAATCAATTGTGAAAACTGTATGTTTTCTTTAAAGTAGAAGAGTGCCAATAAGAAGTTTATCATCGGATTGGTGTACATTAATATCCCAACTGCAGATGAATTCATTCCTTTTAGTGCAAATAAATTTAAGAATAAAGGAATGATTGTAAACAAAACTACAATTAAGCCCATCATCATATAAAACAAACTTTCAGTAGGCACTTCAGCGCGAAACATCGGATAAAAAGGTAATAAAACTAAACTTGCAATTATCAACTGAATGGTTAAAACTAAAAATTTATCAAACTCATTATTTCGTCGTTGACTAATTAAATACAAGGCAAAACTTGTTGCGATTATAAAGCTGTAAGTCAATTCTGTAGCATGTCCGTACGATAAAATCGCACAACTAATTACACAAATGGCAACCGCTACCCATTGCCAGTTGTCTAATTTTTCTTTTAAAATTATAAAAGCTAAAACGGTGGTGATAATAGGGCAAATTAAATACGCTAAGGATGCCGATTGTAAACTCACATGGTTTACGGCATACATAAAGAGAAACCAATTAAAAACTAATAAAAATCCGCCAACAGAAGTTAATAAAATAGTGTTTTGTTTTTTCTTTTTGGAAAAAGATTGAAATAATTCTAAACTCTTTTTCAATAAATTAATTCGGAAAGCGAAGTTAATGACTAATAAAAATGTAGTGGAAAAAAAGACACGATAAAATAAAATATCTAACGAAGGATACTCATGTAAAGGTTTTAAAGCCATGCTAAAAAATCCCCAAATTATAAAAGCCAATAAGGCTGATGCATAATATTTGTTAAACTTCATCTGATTTTTTTGCAAATATATTGATAATTGTGTCAATAATAATAGTTGTCAAGGCATTCAAATTCTCTTGATAATTTACATCAAACAAAAATAGACTATCTTTGTGGTTCAAAATAATAATATGACATTTCAAGATTTACATTTACATAGAAACATACTTCAAGTTTTAGAAGAAGAAAAATATATTACGCCAACCCCAATTCAGCAACAAGCCATACCTATTATATTAGAAGAGCACGATTTAGTGGGTTGTGCCCAAACAGGAACAGGTAAAACAGGTGCATTCGCCATTCCGATTTTAAATTATTTACATCCAATTGTTGGTTCAAAAAGTAAAAGAAAAGTAATTAGAACCTTGGTTTTAGCACCTACACGTGAATTAGCACATCAAATTCAAGATAGTTTTGCGACTTACGGAAAGTACATGAATACCAAATCGATGGTAATTTATGGTGGTGTAAGTCAAGTGCCACAAGTGCAACAACTAAAAGACGGTGTGGATATTTTAATTGCAACTCCTGGTCGTTTTTTAGATTTAAATAAGCAAGGGTTTTTGGATATGGATAATCTGCATCATTTGGTCATTGATGAAGCGGATCAGATGTTAGATATGGGTTTTATTAATGATGTAAAGAAAATCATCAAGTTAATTCCCGAAAACCGTCAAACATTATTGTTTTCTGCTACGATGCCTGTTGCGATTAGAGAATTAGCCGATCAATTTTTGAAAAAACCTAAATACGTTTCGGTAGCGCCAATTTCAAGCACCGCAGAACGGGTGAACCAAAAAGTATACATGGTTCAAAAAGAAGACAAACGAAAATTATTGATTCATTTAATTGAAGAAGAAAAAATAAACAACGTATTGGTTTTTGTACGAACAAAACACAGTGCCGATAATGTGGTAAAAGCCTTAAAAACAAAAAATATTTCTGCTGAAGCCATACACGGAAATAAATCTCAAAACAACAGAATTAAAACGTTAGACGGATTTAAAAGTCAAGAAATCTCCGTTTTAGTAGCTACAGACATTGCAGCTCGTGGAATTGATATCGATTTATTACCTTATGTGATCAATTTCGATTTACCAAATATTCCTGAAACCTATGTGCACCGAATTGGTAGAACGGGTAGAGCAGGTAATGAAGGTTTAGCGATTTCTTTTTGTAGTAAAGATGAATTGCCGTACTGGAAAGACATTGAAAAACTAACCCGTCAGCAAATTAAAGTGGTAAAAGACAATCCGTATCCCTACAGAGCGTTTACAGAAGACGAATTAAAAAATAAAGAAACCGATACTCGAGGAGACAGAAGAAATTCAGGCAGACAAAAACAAAATAACGCGCCTAAAGCCCCAAAAGCAGCTAAATCTGCAAATCCAGAAAATTCAAATTCCAGAAAATCGGATGCTTCTAAACAGAATAAGAAGCGTTGGTATTAGTTGGGTTAAAGGTTAAAGGTTAAAGGAATAAGTTCTATAGAATTTGTTCCTTTTTTTGTTTTAACAAATACAACATATAAAAATTAGAAAGTAGTAAAAGATAAAAGCCGATTTTTATTTGTCCAAATTTATCCAAAAAAATAAACATATTTGAGATAACTATTAAAATAGTAAAAGAAATATTTGAGATATAAAACCAATTTGTTTTTTCTAATCTATCGGTAAAAATTCTAATTGCACCTATAATTGAAGATAAAATTAAAGCTACCGAAAATAATATTGAAAATAAAATCCCATTTATTCCTCTTAATCCAATATCTTGACTTTTCTTATTATCAAAATATATTCCTACCTGACTAGATAAATCAAATACATTTTCTGATTTTTCTGAAAAATACATTTTAATTTCTTTAGCAAAATCAGTTTTACTTTCTATATCAGCTTTATCAGAGATAAGTTTACTGCTAAGCTCTAATTCACTTGCTGATTTTCTTGTAAACCCATCACATTGCTTAATAAATGGAAAAAAAAGTAATAAAATAATAATAACAGAAACAAATCGTAGCTTTTTCATAAGAATAAATTTTACATTTTATTCAGTTTCAAATTTTATGCCAAATAAATTACTGTTAAAATCTATTTTTTTTCATCTATTTTCTGTTTTCTATTTTCTAAGTTTTATCTTTGCTACTATAACGATTTAGTATATGGAATGTATTTCAGTTTTTGATATGTTAAAAATAGGCGTAGGCCCTTCAAGTTCTCATACTTTAGGCCCTTGGCGAGCTGCTGAACAATTTTTAGCCGAATTACGAGATAAGCATATAATTGCTTCGGTACATCGCGTAAAAGTTGATTTGTATGGGTCACTTTCTTTAACCGGAAAAGGTCATGCTACAGATTTAGCAGTGATGTTGGGTTTAAGTGGCGCCGATCCAGAATTAGTGCCAATTGACGACATTGCTTCCATAATTGAAGATATCAAGACAAGTAATGAATTAATTTTAGATAACGAATTCAAGATTCATTTTAATGTAGTTTCAGATATCTTTTTTAATAAGAATTTCTTACCCTTTCATGCTAATGGTATGGCGTTTACTGCCTATACAAATGATGCTGAATTTTGTTCAACTTTTTATTCCATTGGAGGTGGTTTTGTAGTTAAGGAAGAAGAAAATAACGATACAAATTCAGATATAAAATGTGCCTTTCCATTTTTAGTTGATACAGGTGTTGAATTGTTGGATTTTTGTCATTCAGAAAACAAATCGGTTTCTGAAATTGTTTACGAAAATGAAAAATCAATGCGTTCGGAAGCGGTAATTCATTCCGAATTAATGCGCATTTGGAATACGATGTTAGAATGTATGTATATTGGTGCTCACACCGATGGTATTTTACCGGGTGGTTTAAATGTAAAAAGAAGAGCATACGACATGCATACCAATTTAATTGGAATCGCCAATTATAATTCGCCACAAGAATGGTTGCAATGTATTCGCCATACTGAGGTAAAGTTCCGTCAAATATTAAAATGGGTGTCTTGTTTTGCCTTGGCAGTAAATGAAGTAAATGCTTCTTTAGGTCGAGTAGTAACAGCCCCTACCAATGGAAGTGCAGGCGTTATTCCAGCTGTTTTAATGTATTATTTGGTGATTGAAAATCATCAAGCAGGCGAAAAAGAAATCAAACAATTTTTAATGGTTGCTGGTCAAATAGGAAGTATTTTCAAAAAAGGAGCTACTATTTCCGCTGCTATGGGCGGATGTCAAGCTGAAATTGGCGTTTCCTCAGCCATGGCTGCAGCAGCGTTATGCGAATTAATGGGTGGTACGCCAGAACAAGTATTGGTAGCCGCTGAAATAGCTATGGAGCATCACTTAGGCATGACTTGTGATCCTATAGGTGGTTTGGTGCAAGTACCTTGTATAGAACGAAATACGATGGGTGCCATAAAAGCGATTAATGCGGCGGAATTAGCTTTAGAAACCGATGCTAAAAATGTGTTGGTGCCTTTAGATAAAGTTGTAGCCACCATGTGGGAAACGGCTAAAGATATGAACTCAAAATACAAAGAAACTTCTGAAGGTGGCTTAGCTATTGGAGTAGGATTGGCAGATTGTTAATTTTGATAGGTACGCCGATTTAGCAGATTTTTATTTGGTTTGATATCAAAAAAAAGCAACACGTTTTTTTTTTAAATTTTAGAAATTTCTATAATCTATATTATTAAAATAAATTAGTATATTCTTATTTTCTTCGGGTATCAATAATATGTACTATTTTCCAGATATTATTTTCTAATAGCAAAGTAAAGGAATTTACACCAATATGGCTTAACTTTTCATTGATATAAAATTCGTAAGGTGTCCAAACGTTTGCCATAGTGCCATCTATTTGAATGTTGTAACTTAAAAGACGTTCTTCAATTTTTACGTTTTTTGGAATGGCGGCTATCGATTTGAAAAATTCTGAATTACTTTGATATGACAATACTCCAACTGTATTTTTCTCCATTATCGATTGCAATTTCATCTCATTATGGCAAACCGTTTGTATTTTTATCGTATCACCTGTCTGTAAGCCTTCAAAAAATGTTAAAATGGATTGTTTGATTGCCTTTTCCTCTTGTGCAAAAACACCTGTGCTAAATCCAAAAAATAATAAAATAAATACTTGTCTCATAATGGTTACATTTATTTATTGGTATTAAATGTAGAAAAATTGTTACAATCCATATCTTTATATTAATTTTACAGAATATTTAATTCGGTATTTACTGAACTCTAAAAACTGATAACTGAACACAAAAGCATATGTCTGTAGCAAAAAAAGATTATAAAAAAATTACTACGAAGTCGTTAATTGATATGAAAGCCAATGGTGAAAAAATATCTATGCTAACGGCATAC
>JBIPOM010000012.1:0-26744 GCA_044379175.1 Flavobacterium sp.
AAGAAGTTTAGAATTAACAAATTGGTGGGGAGCAAATATTATCAATTGGATATTTATTTGTATTTGTTGTTATTGGACATACTATTGGACAAAACAATTGCAGATTTTTAAAAAATCTGGTGAAGATGAACAAGACACCACTGCACATTCTTTCTTAACTAAATAAAAAGATATAGGTTTCGATTATAAATCGAACCCTATATCTTTTCTATAATTCATCTTATCAAACTTTAGTTGTTCTATGGTTTGATAAGATTTTTTTGTAGCGTCTATAAATGAATTAGCGAATGATGTTACAGCTAATACTCTTCCACCATTCGACACAATGTTTCCGTTTTCTTCTTTGGTTCCTGCGTGAAAAATTAAAGATTCTGTTTTATGATCTAAACCAAAAATTTCTTTCCCTTTTTCAAATTCTTCAGGATAGCCGCCCGAAACAACTACAACAGTAGCCGCCGTTCTTTCATCTATATTCAGATCAAAATCGGCTAATTTTTCAGCGGCTACCGCCTCAAAAAAAGCTACCAAATCACTTTTAATTCTTGGAATTACCACTTCAGTTTCTGGATCACCCATTCTAACATTGTATTCAATTACAAATGGATTGTCACCAACTTTTATCAAACCAATAAATATAAAGCCTTTGTATTCAATATTATCATTTTTTAAACCCTGAATAGTTGGAATCACAATTTGAGATTCAATTTTTTGCATTAACGCAGCATTTGCAAAAGGCACGGGAGAAATTGCACCCATTCCACCAGTATTCAAGCCTGTATCGCCTTCGCCAATTCGCTTATAATCTTTAGCAGTTGGCAAAATTTTATAATTTTTACCATCAGTTACTACAAAACAACTTAATTCAATTCCATCTAAAAACTCTTCAATTACCACTTTTGCGCTAGCTGAACCAAATTTAGCATCGACTAACATGGCTTTTAATTCACCTTTCGCTTCATTTAAGTCATTTAGGATTACTACTCCTTTTCCAGCAGCTAAACCATCTGCTTTTAAAACATATGGCGGAGATAATGTTTCTAAAAAGGCATATCCTTTTTCAACTGTTTCAGAAGTAAAACTTTCGTATTTGGCAGTTGGAATATTATTTTTTACTAAAAATTCTTTGGCAAATTCTTTACTTCCTTCTAATTGCGCCCCTAATTTAGAAGGTCCAATTACTGGAATATGTGAAATTTGAGTATCGTTTTTAAAAAAATCATAAATACCATTTACTAATGGATCTTCAGGGCCTACTACAACCATTTTTATAGTGTTTTTCAAAACAAATTGTTTAATTGCTTCAAAATCACTTGGATTTATTCCAATATTTGTGGCAATTTTAGCAGTTCCTGCATTTCCGGGCGCTACAAATAGTTGCGTACATAATGGGCTTTGAGTCATTTTCCAAGCAAAAGCGTGTTCTCTTCCGCCAGATCCTAAAAGTAAAATATTCATGATTGTGTGTTGTTTTTATTGGTGCAAAATAAGCGCTTTTAAATTAAAAAATAAAGCAGCTAGTTAATAGGCTTTTTCTTCTCCTTTTACTGCGTTAATAACGGTCTTATATATTATTTTTAAATCTAATAAAATAGACCAATTTTCTAGATAAAAAATATCAAATTTCACTCTGTTTACAATATCTTTTTCAGTTTCTACTTCGCCTCTACAGCCGTTTATTTGTGCCAAACCAGTAATTCCTGGCTTTATAAAATGTCTAACCATAAATTTATCTACGCTTTTAGCATACATTTCAGTATGACTAACCATGTGAGGTCTGGGTCCTACAACCGACATGTCGCCTAATAATACGTTGAAAAATTGTGGTAATTCATCAAGACTAAATTTTCTTAATATTTTTCCAAATTTAGTAACTCTTGGATCGTTTTTTTGAACTTGTTCTAAATCAGCTTTTGAATTTAACCGCATAGATCTGAATTTATAACAATAAAATTCTTTGTAATTCAATCCATTTCTTCTTTGTTTAAAAAAAACTGGGCCTTTAGATTCTAATTTTATTACTAATGCTATTAAAGGGGTTAGCCAAGAAAGTAATAGTAAGATTATTGACAATGAAAAAACAACATCAAAAAAATGTTTTATTCTTTTGTTAATTTCTTTATCTAATGGAATGGTCCTTAAAGATATGACTGGCACATATCCGTAATATTCTACAGCTAAATTTCGTAACATTCTGTTTTTGCTGTCGGGTAGCAATTTTACTGTTTTAAGGTTGTTGTCTGCAAAATATATTAACCCATTTAAATCCGTACTATTAAGAGTATTTAATGAACCATATATTTCATCAACTTTATTTTCAGCAACAAAATCGTAAAAGGCCTTGATTTCTTCTTTTTTATTGATTTTTAAACTAAAAACACGCATTAAATTATAACCATAGTTTGGGTTGGTTGTAAAGAAATGTTTCAATTCGTCTACATCTTTTCCATTCCCTAAAATGACTACATTCCTTATATTTCCTCCATATAATAATCTGTATTTTTTTAGAAGAAAGAAAATTGAAAATTTAATAAATCCAACAAATACAAAACAAGACACAATATAATACCAAATTTCATCTGGGGTAACATATTTGTACTTATAACCAACATATGCGAACGTGATTAAACTAATAAAAACGAACTGTTTGATTAATTTGCCAAAAATTGTAATTTCTTTGGTAAATCGATATACTTCATAATAACCGGAATAATAAGAAATAATTATCCAAGACAATGATAAAATAGTATGATAACCAAAATTACTCATTGCTGTTCGAAGACAAACTAAAATTAACAGATTTATAATAAATAAATCTATAATTGTAATTAGTGGTCTAATAAATCCTGAATATCTTCCTGTTTTTGGCTTCAAACTAATAAATATATTTTGAAAAATCTTTGTGTTCTTCTTTGGCTAATTCTTCTGGAGAAAGTGATTTAAAATAAGCATATGTAATTTTCATACCTTCTTCTCTATTTACTTTGGCGCTCCATCCTAAAATTTCTTTTGCTTTAGTAGTGTCTGGTTGACGTTGCATCGGGTCATTTACAGGTAAATCTTTATAAATAACTTTTTGTTTAGTTCCTGTTAATTTTATTATTTCTTCTGCGAATTCAGAAATTGTAATTTCATCTGGATTTCCAATATTTACAGGCAAATGATAATCGGAAAGTAACAGCCTATAAATGCCTTCAACCTGATCTGTAACGTAACAAAAAGAGCGGGTTTGGCTTCCGTCTCCAAAAACTGTTAAGTCTTCTCCTCGAAGTGCTTGGCCTATAAAAGCTGGTATTACTCTTCCATCATTTAATCGCATTCGTGGTCCATACGTATTAAAAATACGAACAATCCTAGTTTCTACTCCATGAAAAGTATGGTAAGCCATTGTAATAGATTCTTGAAAACGTTTAGCTTCATCATATACGCCTCGAGGTCCAATAGTATTTACATTTCCATAATAATCTTCAGTTTGTGGATGCACCAATGGGTCGCCGTAAATTTCTGATGTAGAAGCAATTAAAATTCGTGCTTTTTTAACTCTAGCTAAGCCTAATAAATTATGTGTTCCTAATGAACCTACTTTTAGGGTTTGAATAGGTATTTTTAAATAATCTATTGGGCTGGCAGGTGAGGCAAAATGAAGAATATAATCTACTTCCCCTGGTACATGAACAAATTTTGTAATATCATGATGGTAAAATTCAAAGTTTTTTTCTTTAAATAAGTGAGCTATGTTTTTTAAATCACCCGTAATTAAATTATCCATTCCAATCACAAAATAGCCTTCAGCTAAAAAGCGATCACATAAGTGAGATCCTAAAAAACCGGCAGCTCCCGTAATTAATACTCTTTTCATTTTATTTAATTTTTAACTGTGTTTTTGTTATCACTCATTTGAAACAAGCAATATAAAGATATAAAAAACAAGACTCCTCTTTGACGCCATAAAAATGACTCTGTCAAAAATAAGCTTATCATTAGAACTGCAAAAGAAATATGTATAAAATTTTTCTGTTTAGCAGCATATTTTAAATTTACAAATAAAATGATAAATAAAAGCATAAAGCCTATAAAACCAAGTTCTGCAAAATTTTGAACGTACTGGTTATGAAAATTAAAAGATCCATAACCCGGGTATAAATTGTATTTTTCTTCTTTCTCTATTAGTTTTGCTTTAGAGGCATTTAATCCCAAGCCCTTCCAAAATAGGGGTTCTTCATTAAATATTTCTATAAACATTCGTAATTGGTATACCCTAAAAGCAGTACCTGGGAAATAATCTCCTGGTGAAAATTTTTCATTATTCCAAGCTTCATATATACTAACATAATTTACACCTTCATCTGCTTCATTATACACACTATGACTAACACTTGTTTTTGTATTTGATTGAAATTCAACTAAAAATCGGTTTTTGATTTTACTGAAACTTAAAACTGATCCAATAACAACGACAAAAATCACCAAATTTCTCAATCGCATTTTGTTTGACGATTTTGAAAAATAAAAAAAATAAAGACCAATTAAAAACACAAACACTATAATTATGTTTTTAGAAGATAACAAAAAAATAAAACTAAAAAGCATTGAAGCGCTTAAAAGAGCTAATTTACTTTTTAATCCTTGATTTAAGAAGTAAAAAAAAGCCAATGCCGTGTAAACAGAAACATGTATTGCATTTAATAATTTAGGAACTAAACCATAATCATCATCATAATCTCCATGATAAAAAAAAGCTCTTTGATCTCCTGTAACTAAGTATCTTAATAAGGCCCTTAATAGAAAAAAACTAGCATAAAAAACCATAGCATAACTATAATATTTTAGAAATTTAGAAACTTGGTTTTTATTAAATGGGTTCATAATTAAAAAAGAAATCGGAAGTAATAACAATGTAATTTCTTTAAAAATAGCAGGAATAGTAGCTGATTTATCAATGGACCAAAAATAAGAAAAAGCCATCCAAATGAATAATATCATTGGAAAAAGCAAAAACCACTGCAAAGAAAAATCGCTTTTCCTATTAAAAAAGAAAACCGATAAAACAAAAATCCCAGTAAAGAGGTTGTTTAATGCTAAAATAGTAGGCAAAGTAATAAGAAGTAACAAAAAAGGGATAAAGGATTTATTAGTCCTTTGCTCTTGAAGTATCTCCTGCCATGCATTTATTAAAAAATTGTAAATATTCTTCATTTATTTTGTTCCAATTGAATTTTTCGGCAATAGCGATATAGTTATTTTTTATAAATGGCAAGTTATCAATTTTTTTTATAGTATTAAGTATTTTTTTTACCTCATCAACTGAATTAAAAAAATAAGCATTTGTCCCTAAAACACCTTTATTAAAATGATTGTTATGGGCAATTATTAATGCTTGTGAGCCCATGGCTTCTAATAATGAAGGATTAGTGCCGCCAACTGTATGACCATGAAAATATAAATTTGAAAAATACCTTAAATTATCTAAATGATTTAAGTCATAAATGGCACCTAAAAACTTAATTTTTTTACACTTTGAAAATTTATGTTTTAAAAAGAGTCCATATTTGGTGTTATGATTACCAATTACTAAAATCGGCTGATCGTTTTCACTATCTACTACGCCTTGCATAACCATTTCTAAATTATTTTCTGGTTCAAAACGCGCCATTATCATGTTAAAATTATATTTCTCAACTTGATACTTAATTAATATGTTTTCATTTGGTGTGTTAAAATTGTTTGCTCCATAAGCTATATATTCACTTTGCTTGTTGTGTGTATTAAATAGATACTCTTGAATGCCTTTGGAGTCTGAAATTAAAAAATCACTTTTAGTTGCTGCCCATTTTTCGGCAATTTTTAGCAGCTTTTGAATGGGTTTGTTGTATTTTGTACGCTTCCATTCTAAACCATCCATATTGGTAATAACTAGGCTGTTTTTTGGGTGTAAATCATACCAAAAAGCGCTACTAGTATAACCTAATTGTAAAATAATATCATAATTTCTTTTTCGAGCATCTAGAATACAATTTAAATCATAAATGAATTGTCCTACGGTTCCTATTTTATGTTCTGGATCGTAACATTTAATAAGATGGACGCTCTTATAAACCGAATCTTGATAAAGGTGATTATGAGGTGTATAAACAAAAACGGAATGACCTGCTTTAGCGGCATAAATAGAGAAAAATTCAGCAAATTGCTCAAATCCACCATAATTATTGGGTATGCCTCGGGTTCCTAAAATTCCTATTTTCATCTTTTTTAAATAACTAAACAAAAATAACAGAATAATATGAATGTTTTCAAATTATTTTGTTTTATTAGGCAATTATCCTAAAACTTTTACGTTATAAATTCTTACTTTTGCTAATATTAAAAAAGAAAAAAATGATAGATTTTGATTTTTTAGAAAAAAACAAAGAATCTTTAAGGATAAAATATTTGACAGCTCAACCTTTTCCTTATTTAATTATTGATAATTTTTGTGAGGAAGAAAAACTAACAAAAGCCTATAATTCAATTCCTGAATTAGAAAACAAAAGTAGAGATTATGCTTTTGCAAATAACAAATTTGAAAAATCTAACTATAAAGTTTTATCGCCTGAATTAGAAGAGTTGTATTTTGATTTGTCATCTCAAAGATTTAATGAAGTATTGTCTTTCATTACAGCTAAAAAAATATTTGTAGATCCTAAAAATCACGGTGGCGGGCTACACCAGGGAAAGAAAAATAGTTTTTTAGATATGCATTTAGATTTTAATTACCATCCATTACAAAAAAATTGGTATCGTGAACTAAACTTGCTTTTATATTTAAACAAAGATTGGAAGCCAGAATATAAAGGCGGTTTGCGTATTAAAGATTTACGTACAAACGAAGAAAGCGAATTGGATGTCCCTTTTAATAGATTAATTATTCAGCAATGTGCGCCTTATACTTTACATGGTTATGATATGACTAATTTTCCAGAAGGTAAATTTAGAACATCAATAGCTACTTATGCGTATCAATTGCACAACAAAATTTTAGAAACGCCCAGAACTACAGATTGGTTTCCAAAACAAGATGCCTCTTTTATGAAAAAGGTATTAGCTAAAAACTTTAATTTTCTGGTACAAACAAAAAATAAATTATTTGGAAGTGGTACTGCTAAAAATCAGTAAAAACAGTACTAACTTAGAGCTAATTGATAAGCTTCTATAGTTTTTTGTGCCGTTTTTTCCCAAATATATTGACTCAGTATTTTGTTTTTTAATTGAGGGTTTACTGGGTTTTCATATGCTAAATCAATAGCTTTTTTTATAGAACTAACATCGTCAGGGTCACAATAATAGGCATAATCTTCAAAGTATTCTTGAGTGTCACCTTTTTTGGTAACTACAATGTTACATCCCATTGCGCCAGCTTCTAGAGAAGATAAACCAGGGGTTTCCATCCAACTAACTAAAGCATGTACTTTTGCCACTTTATACAAATCTCTTAAATCTTGATGGGGTATTTGTCCTAAAAAAACAACATTGTCACCAGCTTCTTGATGCACTTGACTTATATATTGTTTTTGATTTTGAGAGGCATTGCCTACTAATACTAAAGTATATTTTGTGTTTTTTATAGCTTTTACAAGGTTTAAAGTAGATTTTCTCCCCTCAATCCTTGCGGCACATACAATACAATTATTAAATTTACTGTATTTGTTTTCTTTTTGTTGTTCCTTGTCTGTAAATAGAGACTTATCAATAGAATTTGGTATGGCTTTATATTTATAAGACTCTAATTTAAACTCCATTGCTACTCTTTCCATCTCAGAAATAGAATTAGGTAGGAAAACATCAACATTATTGACAATTTCTTTCATTAATTTATAATAGCCTTTGAAAAGCATAAAATAAACACCTTTGTGAAATCGTTTCTCATGAAAATGTCTAACTAGTAATTTTATATAACCTATTTGATATGGAGATAAATAGTTTGCTATTTTTTGGAAAATTCCGCCTCTCGCTTTTCTTTCAAATTCTGTATATAGGCCATAAATAGTAGAAAGTACAATCTTTTTATTTTGTTTTTTAGCATTAAGCATTTGAAGATAAATATCTTGAGGATCCATTAAATTAAAAAGATGCACTATATCATAATCTTTTAAATCTGGATTAAAGTCTAATGAAATGTCAACGATAATTCCTTGTTTTTCTAAAAACAATTTTGTGTTGTTTATTTGTACTAAATCACCACCTGGAGCATCATATAAATTTGTTCTTGTTTGAAAAAGGACTTTCATTTTTATTGATTTTTATAATTGCAAATATACTTTTTATTAATAGTTTTACAGTTTTAAAGAAAGTAATAATTTGTAAATGAAAAAAATTCTTTTTTTGTTCGGTACACGACCTGAGGCTATAAAAATGGCGCCACTAATTGATGTCTTCTCTAAAGACAAAAACTATAGCGTAAAAGTAGGAATTACCGCTCAACACAGAGAAATGTTAGATCAAGTTATTTCTTTTTTTAATATTAAAATAGATTATGATTTAAATATTATGAAGCCAAATCAAACGCTTCATCAATTAACATCAGATTTAATTTCTAAAATTACAAATGAAATTTTACTAAATGAAACTTTTGATTATGTGTTTGTTCAAGGAGACACTACTACTGTTTTAGCTGGGACATTGTCTGCATTTTATCAAAAAATTAAAGTCGTTCATATTGAAGCTGGTTTAAGGAGCGGTAATATGCATTCGCCATTTCCTGAAGAAGCAAATAGAGTATTAACTTCAAAGTTAGCTGAATTTCATTTTTGCCCAACTGAAAATTCAAAACATAATTTAATTTCGGAAAACATATCTAAAAATGTATATGTTGTAGGAAATACAGTAATTGATGCATTGTTTTTAGGTTTAGAAAAAGTAAAATTAGCAAACCAAGAATTATTATTTAAAAAATTTAATTCTATAGATTTTGATAAAAAAATTATTTTAGTTACATGTCACAGAAGAGAAAATTTTGGTAAACCTTTTGAAGAAATTTGTAGTGCAATTATGGAAATTGCCTTAAAAAATAAAAATATGGAAATTGTTTTTCCGGTTCATTTGAATCCAAATATTCAAAAAAACGCAAAATTATTATTGAAAGCGAATAACATTAAATTAATTAATCCTTTAGATTATCCAGATTTAATTTGGATTATGGATAAAAGTTATTTTATTCTTACCGATTCTGGTGGCATACAAGAAGAGGCGCCAAGTTTAGGTAAACCTGTATTGGTGTTAAGAGAGGTTACGGAAAGAACTGAAGGTGTTGTTGCAGGTACTGCAATTCTAGTTGGATCTAGTAAAGATAAAATTATTTCAGAAGCTTTTAAACTGCTAAATGATAATAAATATTATAATGAAATTTCTTTGGCGTCAAATCCTTACGGAGATGGAAAAACAAGTGAAAAAATTAAATTAATTCTTTCTCAATATTCATCTTAGTATCAAAAATTGTTTTTTCTTTTAAAGCTAGTAAAAACCCAATAATTATAGATTTATTATCTAATTTAAAATACAAGCCCATAAATACCCAGGTAGATACTATTAAAAAAATGCAGGTCCCAATTAAAAGTAAATTAACGTTATTTGCTAAATAAATAGTAGATTTTGTTTGTCTATAAAACATAATTAAAAACAACACTAATAAAATCACACCAATTATTCCTGATTTTAAAAAAATTGTCATAAAACCATTGTGCGCGACTGAAATATATTGTATGATAGCGCCGTCTGTTGTGTATATTTTTTGTCCCAAATTTAATGTAGAACCCAATCCTTTACCAGTTAAAACGGCGCGTTCTCCGTCTAAAGACACTTGTTTTATTGTGATTATATTTTCAAACGATCTATAATTATCATTAAAATCTTTCCAATCGTTTTTATTTATTTTGGTTTTAAAAGCTTCTTGAGGAGAAATTTTAATTTTATACATTAACGCTTCAAGTCCTTTACCGTTTCTTTTAGGGTTTGCATAAAACACAGCCGCATAAGCTATTAATAAAACCCCAATTGAAAGTAAAATAACTTTAATAGACTTTGAGTTCAAAATAAAATAACCTTTCATTCCTAGTGCCAATATTACAAATTGTAAAAAATTGGTTCTAGCCAAATACATAAAAATAGAAAAACCGATAATGAAAATCAGTATTTTTCGTTTTTTTTCTACTATACTTAATTCAAATTTATCGTGAAAAAGTAAAACAATTAATACATATACTTCATAATCACTAAAAAATCCGGCTTTGTCGCGTATTAAATTCATATCTATAGAATGAAATTTTAATAAAGCAAATAAAATTAAACTGATATGAATAATTGATAATACTAAACCCGCATTAATAAATACCGATAAATGTTTCTTAGGTAATGCTTTAAACAATTGATAACCCAAAAGAATACCTAAAATTGGTTTTAATAAATACGTAAAATCTTTTAAACAAGAAAAAAAAGGGTTTTGGTAAAAAAGAGTTGAAAAAACAGCTATCAGTAATATGGCTGAAAAAACACTTATATATTTAATAACTGTAATTGAATATTTTTTTTGAATCGTAATTAAAAATGTGGCCAACCAAACCAAAAAGGTAAGCTCGTAATTTGGAAAAAACGAAACTACAATACATATAATATATAAAAAACTAAAAAAATATTGTCTCGAAAGCATCATATTTACTCTTTTTTTAATACTATTGACTTTTTATAATATAAAAATATAAATAAAAGTTCAGCGATAACTATCGAAATTATTACCCCTTTTAATTTAAATATTGGAGCTAAAATTAAAAGTGCAATTATATTTACTAAAGTAACAAATATAGTGATTTTAATATAATTTTTATTGTTATCATTTGTAAACATAGTTTGTTCTAAAGCCAATGAAAAAACCATTAATAATGGTAAGATTAATGAAAGCCTAAACAAACTAGTTATAATATTAGATACATTAAAAAAGGCAATAACATGTGTTGAAAAAACGAAAAGAAAGACACATAAAAATAGTACTAAAAAAATTAAAACCACAACGTACTTTTTCCAAAAAAGTAACGCTTGTGTTTTAGATTGTGTAATCTTATAGCACAATCTTGGGAAAAAGTACTTTAGATAAACTTGATTAAATGTTCTAAACAAAGAAATTATTTGTTCTACAATTTTGTATTGGCCTGCAACAGAAAAACCCAACAAGAAACTCACAACAAAAAGAGGAAACAATTGTCTTAAAGATAAAAAAAGTTGAGAAATACAGAAGAAAAAATCGGTCTTTAAAATTGTCTTGATTTCTAATAAATTAGGCTTTTGAATACTAAATTTAAATCGGTTTTGAATAACTAATATTCCAATAACATTAATCAATATCGAACTAAGGCCTAAGTAAAAGTTAACATAATTATAATCGTCCTTGCTTTTAACTAGATAAAAAACAAGAATTACATAAATAATTTTAGAAAATATGTTTATTAAACTTGAGATTTTGAAATTTTCTAATCCTTGTAAAAACCATTGTGGGTTAAATACTTGAGCAATTACAATACTAAAACTAAATAAAAAAAGTGTTTTTTCATTTCTGAAAAGAGGGATGCTGTACAGTAAAAATATAAGAATTAAAAAAGAAATCCCTACCAACACTATTTTAGTATAAATTATTGTAATTAGCTTATTTTGTATGACTTTAATGTCCTCTCTATTTTCAGAAACTAATTTTGTGCCATTAATATCAAACGCATAATCTACAATTAAAATTAAAAACAATGATAAACCAAATGCTAAACCTGTTTTACCAAAATTTGCAATACCACAAATCGAAATAACATATGGAGCTATTAGTAAAGGGCTTAATAAGTTAAACGCTTGTCCGGCGCCATAAATAATAAAATTTTTACTAATCTTATTTATTATACTCATTAATATAGAAATTAATAACTTTGGTTTATTATAAAAAACAAATACCTCATTAGCTAATGAGGTATTTGTTTGCATTTTATCCGTTTTTTATTTGTATATTCTTTGTAATTCAAATTTTAAATTTTCACCTGAATTGAAGATTGGATCATAAGTACCTGCTTCATCTTTTTGAAGTTTAATTAAACCCGCTCCTTTGTCTTCTACTTGTATACAATTATTAGGTATAAAATAAGTTTCAAAAAAAGTACCACTAGTCATATTTACTTTTTTGTCTAAATAAGAAATGGTTAATCCTGAAATTTTCATGTTTTTATGTGTATTATTAATTCCAAGATCTAATCTTAAATAATTAGGCAACACGTTTTCTGGCAATAAAAACTGTATTTCTTGAGGTAAATCACTTGCTTTTACATCAACCCAGATTGAATTATTTTCCTCATATAACTTATTTGCATTGTCTTCTTCTTTGTAAAAAAGTTGAAAACTGTCATTTTTTTCAACTGTTGCAGTCAAAGTTACTTTTACTAACTTAGTAAGGTCAATAGGTTTATCTTGTTCTTTATTTGAATTACAACCAACTGATAAGACAAACAAAACGGCTATTAATACTATTCTAATTTTCATTTTTTTAAACATTTTTACAAAGTTAAACTTTTTTATATAAATTACAAATATTTGGTTATAACCAAAAATGTATCATAACTGGTTTTGGCTCTTCACCATGAATTCCCTTAACAAAATAATTGTATTCAGGCACATAGCTTTTTATTAATTCGATAATCTCATTAGGATTATTTTCTTTATGATATGACGTTATGGCAATTTTTGGTTTGTTTTTTTTTATGGTTTTTTCAGCCCCTAATAACATTTCTTGTTCAAATCCTTCGATATCTGCTTTTAAAAATGTGATTTTTTTATCTTTCATTATTGTATCAATTTTTGCCAATCGAACTCTAGTGCCATCTAATTTATTTTCAGAAATTTGACCTGCTAAAGAATCTTCATTGAAGTAAACCTCATCGTCAATTGATCCAACAGCTGTATTAAAAAATGTTGTTTTTTCTGAAAAATTTAAAAAAGTTTTTTCTAATGCTTCACAAAAAACCTTACTGGGCTCGACCATATAAATATGTTCACATTTATCAATTACCACTAATGGAAACAATCCTTCGGCAGTACCGATGTCTAAAACTATCTCACCTTTTACAACTTCTGTGTTTTTGTGTTGATAATAATGCCAATCTTCAGTATCAAAAGTTTCTGTAGTAACCTGATAAATTCCATCAACTTTAAACTTTCTTGGCCAAAATAACTTTTTAGATATGTTTGTAAACGTAATTTCAAAAAAATTATTGTGTAAATTTATTTCTTTTATAAAATGTTTTGCTATTTTATCGACTCTTGGTTTAAATAAAAATTTGATCAATTCGATTGCACTCAAATTGTTTTTACAATAAAAAATCCAATAAAACAAAATTCTAAGTCTTCTCATTATTTCAGTATTAAACGATTTAAACCTTCTCTCCAGTCCTTAATTTCAACCCAAAAAACTTGCTTTATTTTACTTTTATCTAAAACACTATACGCCGGTCTTTTGGCGGGTGTGGGATATGCGGTTGTTGGAATAGGTTGTAAATTTATGGAAATGTTATTTACTTTAAATATTTCTTTGGCAAAATCGTACCAAGAACATTGACCTTCGTTACTGAAGTTGTAAATTCCGTAGTTAGATGCTGAAACAAGTTCAGCATGACAAGATTTTATTATTTTTACTAAAGTTTCAGCTAAATCTACTGCATTTGTGGGTGTGCCAATTTGATCAGAAACCACAGATAAACTATCTCTTTCTGAGGCTAAACGTAACATGGTTTTCATGAAATTATTAGCAAATTGCGAATATACCCAAGATGTTCTAATAATAAAATGCTTCTCCCAAGTGCTTTGTATGGCTTGTTCGCCTTGTAATTTGGTTACTCCATAAACACCTGTTGGATTTGGAATGGCTTCTTCTGAATAGGGTTGAGTAGCTAATCCGTCGAAAACAAAATCGGTTGAAACGTGTAATAAAGTAGTATTGTTTAATTTACAAACGGCAGCTAAATTTTGCGCACCTGTAACATTAATAGCGTATGCTTTTTCTGTTTCAGATTCTGCTTTATCAACAGCTGTATAAGCAGCGGCATTAATGCAAAATTGTGGTTTATATTTTTCGAAAATGGTTTCGCAATTATTTTTATCAATAATATTTAATTCTGATGACGAACAAAACACAAAGTCAATTGAAGGATAATTTCCTAAAATCGAATGAATCGCTTGTCCTAATTGCCCGTTCGCACCTGTTACTAATACTACCATACTTTTTTTGCGTGCTCTAAAGTGGGCAATATTTGGTCTTTTTCTGAAATAATTAATTGTTCAAAAGGAAAGTTCCATTCAATATTTACGGTGGAATCGTTATAGATTAAACCACCTTCACTTTCTTTATTATAGAAATTATCACATTTATAGAAAAAAGTTGCCGTTTCACTCAACACTAAAAACCCATGTGCAAAACCACGAGGCATAAAAAACTGCGTTTGATTTTCACCTGTTAAAAGTACCGTTTCGTAGTGTCCAAAAGTGGGTGAATTAGGTCTTAAATCAACCGCAACATCCAAAACTTCTCCTTGTAAAACGCGTACTAATTTAGCTTGAGCGTATTCTCCGGTTTGATAATGTAATCCTCGCAATACACCTTTTGTTGAAAACGACTGATTGTCCTGAACAAAAGCAATTCTTTGCCCTACACCTTCAAAAAAAGCACTCTCATTGAAACTTTCCATAAAATAACCGCGGTCGTCTTGTATTACTTTTGGCTCTAAAATAAAACAGCCTTTTAATTTTGTTTCTATAAATTTCATTTGTTCAATTTCAAAAATCAATTTCAATATCAAAAATGAAATTAAATTTCTTCTTAATATTTAATTCTAAAATCTTAATACTTAAATTATACTCATTAAATGCGTTCCGTAACCGCTTTTCAATAACGGTTCGGCTAGTTTTTTTAACTGATCTGCGTTGATGAATCCCATTTTATAAGCGGCTTCCTCAATTGCTCCGATTTTTAGTCCTTGGCGTTCTTCGATAACCTGAACAAACTGTCCAGCTTGCATTAACGATTGAAATGTTCCTGTATCTAACCAGGCAGTTCCTCTATCTAAAATACTTACTTTTAATTTTCCTTGTTCTAAATAGGCTTTATTAATATCCGTAATTTCTAATTCGCCTCGGTGACTTGGTTGTATGTTTGCCGCAATTTCAATTACGGAATTATCGTAAAAATAAATTCCTGGAACGGCATAATTTGATTTAGGCTGTTTGGGTTTTTCTTCAATAGAAAGTACTTTGCCTGCTGTATCAAATTCAACTACTCCGTAACGCTCAGGATCGTGTACGTGATACGCATAAACAATTCCGCCGTCTGGATTGTTGTTTGCTTGAAGTAATTCGGCTAAACCTGTACCATAGAAAATATTGTCTCCTAAAACTAAGGCTACTTTGTCGTTACCCACGAATTCTTTTCCAATAATAAATGCTTCGGCTAAACCATTTGGGTGTTCTTGAACCGCATATTCAAAACGACAACCTAAACTACTTCCATCACCTAATAAATGTTGAAATAATGGCAAGTCGTGCGGCGTAGAAATAATTAATATTTCGTTGATTCCTGCCCACATCAAAGTTGATAAGGGATAGTAAATCATTGGTTTGTCATAAATCGGCATTAATTGCTTGCTTACCGCTAGTGTTAACGGGTGTAATCTTGTTCCTGAGCCTCCGGCTAATATAATTCCTTTCATGTTTAATTTGTTTAATTTGTTTAAAGTTTCAGGTTTCAGGTTAATTAACTTGAAACAAAAATAACTTTAAACTTGAAACTTTTTCAAATACCATTTAATTGTTTTTTTAATTCCTGTTTCAAAATTTTCATCTGCTTTCCAACCAAGTTCTGTTTCGATTTTGGTAGCATCAATGGCATAACGTAAATCGTGACCTGGACGGTCTTTTACAAAGGTTATTTGATCTTGGTATTGACCTGTAGTTTTTGGTTTTAATTGATTTAGAATTGTACAAACGGTGTCTACAATTTGCAAATTATTACGTTCATTTCTTCCTCCAATATTGTACGTTTCTCCTGATTTTCCAGTTTTAAAAGCCAATTCAATTCCTTTACAATGGTCTAAAACATATAACCAATCACGTACATTTTTTCCGTCTCCATAAATTGGAATATTCTCTCCAGCTAATGCTTTACGAATAATGGTAGGAATTAACTTTTCGTTATGTTGTTTTGGACCGTAATTATTTGAACAGTTTGAGGTAACTACATTCATGCCATAGGTATGAAAATAGCTTCGGACAATCATGTCTGAACCCGCTTTTGAAGCAGAATAAGGGCTATTTGGTGCGTAAGGTGTGGTTTCTTCAAACAACCCTGTTTCACCTAATGTTCCGTATACCTCATCAGTGGAAACATGGTGAAAACGTGCGTTTACAAAATTGGGATTATGTTGATTTGGCGCTGTCATCCATAACTTTCGAGCGGTGTCTAATAAATTAAATGTACCTAAAACATTGGTTTTAATAAACGCTTCTGGACCCGAAATAGAATTATCTACATGGCTTTCTGCGGCAAAATGAATTACATCATGAAATTGATATTGATCAAATAATTTTTTTATAAACTCTCCGTCAACAATATCCCCTTTTACAAAGGTATAACGTTCATGATTTTCTACTTCTGATACATTTTCTAAATTTCCCGCATACGTTAAGGCATCAAGATTTACCAAATGATAATCAGGATTGTTCGCTATAAAATAAGGAACAAAGTTTGCTCCAATAAATCCGGCTCCGCCAGTTACTAAAATGTGTTTCATTATGCTTGAATTCGTTGTTTTTGTTGTTTATATACCTTTGAAAACCAATATCCTAATAAATAAAACAATACAAATAATATCGGTAAAATAAACTTTAACTTATTGTTTGCTCCGCTTGTATTCATTTGATTTAATACTATATCTTGGTCTTTAATTATTCTATCAAACTCTAATCGGTTCGTGGCCAGCTTTTGATTTTCTAAAATTAAATCATCCTTTTTTTCAATTAAACCACTTAAACCGGTGTTTTCAGAAATAGTAATACTACTTCCAATTTTGTTTTGATTTAGACTTAAAACAATTTGGTCAATCTGGGCAATAATTGATTTGTTAACAATTATTTTTTCTTCCAAGTTATTTTGTTGGATTTTCTGAAGTTTACTAAAATATTCTGACTGTTGTAAAAAATCTAATAGGGGGTCAATTAAGTCTTTTTGCTGGTAAGCAATAGCTGTTTTAATATTTATACCGTGCAAATAATAGTTTTTACTGGTAGTATTGTCTTCAATAATTTTTTCAACGTCACCGTCTTCAGCCATTAACCTAACTAATTCAAAATTATTTTTTTGGGTTTCCGAGTTAATAAAATTATAGATTCCGTTTATGGGCTGAATTTCAATAGAAATAAAATCTTTAATGTTTTTAATTCCTATTTTAGTAAAAAAAGCTTGGTCTTTTTCTTTTAATTTTAAAGAAATTAAGTTTATTTTATTATATAAATAATCATTACTACCAAAATTAGGAATCACCACAATATCATTTGTATAGTTAGGTTCTTTATCTAAATAAAAACCTAAACCGCCTCCAATAAACAATAAAACAACAACAATTATTAGTTTCTTTTGTATAAAAAACAACAAATCGAAACACTTGTTTAAAGCTTTTTGAAACGCTTTTGAAATGCTTTTTCTAATTTGGCTTAAATCGATTTCCTGGTCTTGAGAATTTGTACTCATGTTTTTAGTTTACGTTAAAAATTTGTTCTAATATTTTAATGGTAATTAAATACGTTGGTTTTACACCAGTGGTTCCTAAGCCCCCAGAAGCTAATGTACTTCCTGTTTCTAAAGGATTGTCCGAAGCGTAATAAGCATATCTTACTTTTACGTTGGTGTTTATGCTTTTTCTAATTCTTGATGCCGATTGAATGGCTTTTTGATAATACGAACCTTCCATTTCTAAACCTATGGCTTCCCAAGTGGATTCGTGGAAAAATTTTAGTAAATCTCTATTTTGTAAAGACGTTCCTAAAACCGTAATCATAGGTCCTGAAAAAACTGGAATTCCATTTCCTTCAAACATTTCTTTTGTAAGTTCGTTTTCGAAATGATAATTATCTGCTGTGCCTTCATTTACATGTGCGTTCGGAATCATAATATCGCCTTTTCCGCCTTCTAAAATTCCGGCTTTACCCATTATTGAAACCGATTCTACATTTAATAATGTCTTGGTTGTATCAACTTTATAGGGTTTTAAAAGTTCATCTATAGTTTCGTACGCTTGTTCGCCAAAAGCATAATCCATTACAATAAGCACTGGTTTTTCTTTTAAAGTTGCCGATGGAAAGGCTGTTTTTTTCCAATCGAATTTTGCGGTGTCAAAAATTTGAACATCAATATTGGTTCCTGATGTGTCTGGTAATGAAATCATCCCGTTTTGCAAAGCCGCTTCTTCTACTTTCTTGCGTAAGTCTTTATGTGAAGACGAACTTAAATCTTCATAAATTTGAAACGCTTCTTTTCCTTTGTATTTTGCGGCTAAAACCGCAGGTGCAAAAACAGAATTCATTACACTGTGCATGTTCGCACTAATTATATGAATCGGTCTTTCTAATAATTTATTTTTGCTAAGTGTTTCTTTGATGTTATTTGCCCAAATTTCACCATAAATATGATGCCCTAATCGTTCTCTTAAAATCGGACTAAAAGTAATGGTACGTTTATTATTGTCTACAATTTCTTCAATTGCAATTTTTCCTAACCAATATATAATTTGTAAAAAACGCTCTGGTGACTCATTTGTAGCAAACCCATCATAAATGTCTTTAACTTCTGCAAAGGTTCTTCCTAAAACATTAGACAAGTGCGACATTGCAATTTCTCTATCTATAGGAGTTAGTTTTTTAGTTTGAAGAGCAAATTGTTCGAGTTTTTGCCAATCGCGAGACACCAAACCTTCATCGTCAATTAAAACTCTAGCTTTAATTTTATGCGATTCGATGAAAATAAACGTTAAATGCGTTAAAATATCATAAATATCAGAACGGCCACGGGTAATTTCAATATTCATTTGTTCCTCGTCAATACGATAACAATTTCTTCTTCTTTTTGGTGGAACAATGGCTTTAAAGTGCGAATTTGCATAGCCTTCATCCGACGTTAAGTTGATATAACGACATTGCTCGATACCTACTGGTAAACGCTCAATTACGTATAATAATCCGTTTAATTCTACTTTTTCTTCTGCAATGGAACCATATATTTCTGGTCGTAAGGACAATAAAGCTTCACGTAAGGTTTCTCCTGAAACACCCATTGGTTTGTAAAAACCTCTGTTAAATAAGTGCCGCATGGTAATGTACAATCGTTCGATAGCTGCCGACGATTCTTGCGCCCTAGAACGCGAAATGTTTTTAATGTCTCTCATTAATTTCTATTTTATAACCAACAAAGGTAATAAATTTATTTTTTAGTTAGTGAGCGTGAGCTTTAGTCCAATTTCCTCCTGTTTTAAATAAGGCCCTTGAGTTAAAAGACGTAACTTGTTATTTCGAATAGACCAAACATTTGTTTCTTTTGCTTCATAAGCCATTATTGACGGTTCATAACTTATTGCTTTATGTTTTACTGTTTCTCCTTGATTTGTATAAATATATTCATATTTATTTTCTTCAATAATTAAAATTTCAAACCCAATAAAAATCCCTTCTTTTGGAATAACTATATTGTATTTTTCTAAATCAACAGTATTATTGTGAACGCCACTCTTAACCGTTACTATAATTTCATCAAAAATTATATCGCCAACTAGTTCTTTATTTTGATTAACAGACAAAAAACGTAGTTTAAGTTTTGCGTTTTTTTTCATTGATCTAGTAGTAAATTGAATTTTTTTAACAAACGGATGGTTTTCAACTTTGCTATTATAATTTATATATTTTGCATAAATTATGCCTGGTTTGCTACTTCCATAAGACGCGCTTGAATTTTTATATTTTCCAACAGTAATTTCACTTGTATTTTTTCTATTAGAAATTATAACTTCTTGAATTACTTCTTGCTTTGGTGTAAGATAAATATCGTTACTATTTGATATTTGATGTGTTTTTGTTTTATAACCCAAACAAGAAACATTAATTATAAAATTGCTTTCGTGTTTTGTAAGCTCAAACTCGCCTTTTTCGTTGGCATTTGTACCGATTTCGGTGTTTTCATAAACTATAGCTGCATAAGCAACTGGTTCTTTTGTAATGCTGTCTCTTACCACGCCTTTTATTTGGGCAGTTGCAGAAATGGTAAATAGTAATAATAAAATAAACTTCTTCATTAAAATTAATTATTAAAATTTGTCAAGCTGAACTTGTTTCAGCTTCTCCTTTTAGATCCTGAAATAAATTCAGGATGACAAATTAGTGATTTTACACTTCAAAAAAATCAGCAATTTTTCTATCGTTGCTTAATCGTGATAATTTGTTTTGACCGCCTAATTTTCCGATGGATTTCATATACTCTTGAAAACCATTTTTTTCCACTTTCGTAATCACTAGTGTACGCAACACATTTCCTTTTATCAAATCGTCGTAATACACATTTTGTTGGCGTATTGCTGTATCAATTTTCTGAGCAAAAACTTCGAAATCTTCTGGCTCCGAATCAAATTCTATAAACCATTCGTGATATGGCAAACCGCTTTTTGGATTAATTTGTGGCGCAACTGTAAACTCATTTACGCTTATATTTGTTCCAGAAATAGCGTTTTGTAAGGCATTTTCTACTTCTTTTCCAATCACGTGTTCGCCAAAAGCAGAGATGAAATGTTTAATTCTTCCAGTAACAATAATTCGATACGGTTTTGTAGAAGTAAACGCAATTGTATCGCCAATATTGTAAGCCCAAAGTCCTGCATTGGTAGAAATAATCAAAACATAATTTACGTTAATTTCTACCTCGCTTATTGTCAGTCGTTTAGGGCTTTCAGAAAAAAATTCATCTGCTTTTATAAATTCATAGAAAATTCCAGAATTCAGTAGTAATAACATTCCTTTTTCGGTTTGCGAATCTTGATAAGCGAAAAAACCTTCGGAAGCAGGAAATAATTCAATCGAATCTACTTTTCTACCAATTAATTGTTCAAATTTAGCACGATACGGTTCATAATTTACACCGCCATAAATGAATAAATTGAAATTTTTAAACAACTCGCCAACGGGCAAATCCGATTTTGTTTTTAACTTTTCAAAATACATTTGTACCCAACTCGGGATACCCGAAATCACCGTCATGTTTTGATGAAATGTTTCTTCGACAATGGCATCTACTTTGGTTTCCCAATCTTCAATACAATTGGTTTTCCAACTTGGTAAACGATTTTTTTGTAAATATTTTGGGACGAAATGCGCTACAATTCCTGAAAGCCTTCCTAATTTAATTCCGTTTTTTTCGTCCATTTCTGGACTTCCTTGTAAAAAAATCATTTTTCCATCAACAAAATCGGATTTTCCTGTTTCATGAATGTAACTTAAAATGGCGTTTTTCGCTGCTTGAATGTGAAAAGGCATTGATTCCTTTGTTAGTGGAATGTATTTCGCACCTGAAGTGGTTCCTGAAGTTTTGGCAAAATATAACGGTTTTCCTTTCCACAAAATGTCAGATTCACCAGCTACAACTTTATCTACATACGATTTCAATTGTTCGTAATCTCGAACAGGAACTTGCTTGGCAAAATCTTCAAACGTTTTGATATTTGAAAAGTGATGTTCTTTTCCAAATTGCGTATTCTTTGCTTGATGTAATAAAGATTGAAAAACCTTTTCTTGAGTTGAAACAGGAGAATTTGCCCATTTTTTAGTTTGTATGTGCGAATATCTAGCGAGTATTTTAGCTGCAAATGCTTTAATTGACATAGTAGTCGGATTTAGTTTTTTGCTTTTTGTTGAAGTTGATTTACTTCTTTTCTAAGTTGTACTTCTTTTTCAGAAAGTTTGATGTCGATAATTTCTGTAGCGTTTTTTGCGACTTTAATAGAATCTTTATTAAGTTTTGCGAATTCTAAATCCCCTTTTAATACAGATTTTACAGACTGAATATAGGCGTTATTCTCTTTTGTAACTTGTAATAAAGAATCGGATTTAATAGTTAATGCCGCAGCTTGTTTTTTTAATTCTGTAGAGGCGTAACCCGGAATATATTCCCGCAAAGGTGTAAAAGCAATAATAAATGTGGTGATAAAAATAATTAAAATAGCACTTAAAGATGACGCTATAAACACATTGATTAATGTTAATTTTAATGAAAAAGATTCTTCTAAGGTGTCTTCATTATAAATTATGAGACGCCTTTTACTTACTAGCTTTTGCCTAAACGCTTGAAATTTTAATCTTTTTTGAGACATATCTCTTGATTTTATACAAATATAATACAATTAGCCAATGTGCCAATTAGTAAATGTAACAATAAAAAAGAATAATTTTATTTGTGTTTTAATTTTTTATGTACCTTTGTGGTATAAATTTAAAATTTAAAAAAATGAATTCTTTATATATAACTTTAGGTGCCATTGGTGGAACGGAGTGGATTATTATCATAGCTGTTGTTGTTTTGTTTTTTGGAGGTAAAAAAATTCCAGAATTAATGAAAGGACTTGGTGGTGGTATCAAGGAATTTAAAAAAGCAGCTAAAGGTGAAGATGAAACTCCAGTAGTTAAAAAAGAAGGCGAAACAAAAGAATAAATTTTTAAAATTCCAAATAAATAAATTCCAAATTCCAAATTTAAAAACTTGGGATTTGGAATTTTTTTTGTTATTTAGTGCAACCATTTTAATTTTTGTTGTCTTAATAGAAATAACTTTAAAATTAATGCTATGAAAAAATTAATTTCTCTGTTTGTAATTCTATTAACTTTTAGTTGTTGTAATGTTGATGATTTAAACACGTCAACACAAAACCCTGTTGATGTATATATTGCTGGAGTAAAGACAAATAATGCTGCCTATTGGAAAAACAATCAATCGTATTTATTAATTGGTGGAAGTGGAGGAGAAGCAACTAAAATTTGTGTATCAAACAACAACGTCCATGTTTTAGGAAAGAAGACATCAGATAATTGGATAACTGAATATTTATATTGGGAAAACGGCAATCTAACCAATTTAAATGCTTCATTTAATACACCCGCTCAACATGTTCGTTCAATCACTGATATGGAAGTTGTCGGTAATGATGTTTATTTTGTGGGTTATACCAAAAATCCTTTAATTGCCGCAGAGATTTATGAATTGGTATATTGGAAAAATGGAGTAAAAACCGTTTTAGACAATAATATTAACAACCCGACTTTTCAGGCAAAAATAAAAGTAGTTAATAATACTGTTTACGTAATTGGCTACACCTCTAATTGCTTTAACTCTTGTCATGGAATATATGTAAATAACGTTTTTCAATCTTTTTCTGTAGGGGTTCTATCAAAAGATATTACAGTAAAAGAAAATCAAGTATATGTTTATGGTACGATTACAACAACAAATACAGGGTTTTACAAAAACATGGCAACAGGAGTTGGAACTACTTTAACAACAATCCCATCCGTTTATAAATTACTTTTTGATAATAACAATACTTACGTAGCAGATGGTGTAAATATTTTTAAAAACAATACACAAATATATAGTTCAAGCTTTTTTTCCTTTTACATAGATTTTATTGCTTTAAATAATAATGTTTATATCTTGAAAAGAGAGGGTGATTTTGGAACTTTCGATGCATTATATGTTAACGATGTAAATGTTTTCCAAATCTTTGTTGACCAAGGAAAATTTAATGCGCTCACGGTGGTTCAAAACTAAAAAAATGCAAGAAACCAATTGGCACGAAATATATGTTACGCTTTCTCCTAAACTATTGGGTGTTTGTCGCAGATATATAAATGATATCGCGACAGCAGAAGACATTGTTCAAGATGCTTTCATTGTTGCCATTCAAAAAGAGCGTGAATTAAAAAATAAAGAAGCTTTGAACGGATGGTTGTGTAGAATTGTGATAAACAGAGCCTTAAATTATTTAAAAACCGAACAAAAATTAAACTTTTCTAGCTTAACAAATTTAGAATATATTGATGAAACAAACGAAATGAATATAATTGAACTCGATAAAAAATCAGCCCTTCTATCAAGTGATTTTGGCCACAAGGAATTGTTAGAGGCGATTGATTCGCTATCTGAAAATCATAAATCCGTTTTTAACCTTTACATAATTGATGGTTTTTCGCACCTTGAAATTAGCAAACTATTGAATGTATCTATAGGAACTTCCAAATCAAGTTTATCAAGAGCAAGAAAAAATATTCAAGAATTTCTTTTTGAAAAACTTACTTTACATCCAAAAGAAAAAAGAAAAAAACGAATAATTGCATTTTTATTATTTTTAGGTTTTGGAAACCAACTTTTTGCTAATTATTACAAAAAAGCCTTTTCTGGTTTTGAGATTTCACCAAAAAATGATTTTAATCCGCATAAAGAATGTAATAACTTAGACTTAATTTTACTTAATACGCCTATTTATCGAACTAAAATATTAAAATTTATCATTCTATTTACAGGCTTAGTTTCATTGATTTTATTTTTCTTTTACAATAACGCAACACCTAAAATAATACAAGAAACTAAGAAAGATAAAATTATAAATACCATTACCACAAAAGACACAATACATTTATTAAATGAATTGAAAACTACGGAAAAAAAGAAGGCGAAAATTGAAGCAAATAAGCCTTTGTTAAATATAAATACGGTTGAAAAAAAGGATTCAACAGCCAATGCTGAAACACCAAAAATAGTTGTAATTAAAAAACAAATTGTTAAAAAAGACACGGTTTATGTGGAAAAAGAATAATTGTTTTTTCTGGTTTTTACTTCTTTTTCAACTTGGCTTTTCTCAAGAAAAAAAAGTTGACACAGTATATGTTTATGAAGAAGTAATCATTAGAGATACTGTTTTTATTGAAAAACCTTTAGCTAAAATAAAAATTGATAAAATAATCTTAAACAAAGAAATAAAAGGAAGTAAACCAAGCATTACCCTAATTCAAAATAAACAAAAAACAATTGTTTCTGCAGACACTTTAATAATCAAACGATTCAAAAATAATATTTTCTCTAATTTAGATTATAGTTTAAAACTTAACGGCGGTATAAGTTCAAATAGTTTGTTAAAAGAATTTGAAATAAAAAATCATGCGTTTTTAAGCTTTGGAATGTTTATAAAAAAAAGAGTGTTTAATTCTAATATTTCGATTGGTACTGGAATTGAAACTTCTTTTTTATTAGATGTTGGAACACAAAACAACACTAATTCTGAATCAGATTTATCGGGTTATTACTTCACAAAAGAAGGTCGTCCTAAATTATTTGAAAGCATAAATGCAAAGGGTTTTCAATTACAAGTTCCGATTCTGTTCTTTTGGAAAATAAATAAGTTTACACCTTCGGTTGGTGTTTTTAGTACATTCAACAAATACCAAGCAAAATTTATTGGTTCCAGCGGAAATTTGCCTCTGCGATTTGATGAAACACAAACTTTTAACGCCAATGCTATTTATATTGGCTATTTAGGTCAATTAGAATATTCTTTACATAAAAATTGGTATGTTGGTGTAAATTACTCATTTGCTTCGGCTAAAAAATTAGTGTTTCGTCGTGACGAAGAATCCTTTGCAGTATCTAAAAAACAGACGCAAACCACGTTTGGGATTAGTTTGCGTTATACCTTTTGGAATTAAATTACCATCGGAAACAAATCCCGCTTTTTAAAAATCGTTTTAATTATTCTTGGTTCATTGTAAAAAAGTTTACGCTTTAGTAAAATATTTTTTAATAAAACTCGTTTAATTAATTGTTAAACCCATTGAAATTACAACTGTTTCCTTATTTTTGTTGGAAAGAACCGTGGTTTTTTTGTATGCCCTAAAAAAATATTATGTTAAAATGTAATTGTTTACGTGTTGCTTTCCTATTGTTTTCTATTTCTTCCTTTTCTCAAAAAGGAACCCTTTCTGGGCGAGTAAATGATTTAGAAAAAAATCCTGTTGAAAATGCAGTAATTGCTTTAATAACGCCAAAAGATTCTATTTTGTATCGATTTACAAGGTCTGACAAAGAAGGTAAGTTTTTAATTAAAAACATCAAATCAGGAAAATATATTTTGAGCATTTCAAACAGTCTATTTGCTGACTATGTAGATGAAGTAGAAATAAAAGAAAATGAAAATAACCTAGAAACAATTGGTCTATTTAGCAAAAGTAAATTAATAGAAGAAGTAATTATTAAAGGCGGTTCAATACGAATTAAAGGTGACACAACTAGCTATAGAGCAAGTGATTATAAAGTTGATGTAAACGCAAATGTAGAAGAATTACTAAAAAAACTTCCTGGCATTCAAGTTGATAAAAATGGAGAAATCAAAGCAATGGGCGAATCAGTTAAAAAAGTTCTTGTAGATGGTGAAGAATTTTTTGGAGACGACCCAGGAATGGCAACAAAAAATCTTCGTGCTGATGCGGTTAAAACAGTACAAGTGTTTGATAAAAAAAGTGATCAAGCAGAATTTACAGGAATAGACGATGGGAAAAGTCAAAAAACAATAAATCTGAAACTTAAAGAAGATAAAAAGAAAGGCCGTTTTGGAAAAATAGACAACTCTGCT
>JBIPOM010000013.1:0-26731 GCA_044379175.1 Flavobacterium sp.
CCCTGGAATTGAATTTTTTTGACATTACTTTTCTGCCCTGTACATCGTAAAAATCAATTAAGATAGGATCGTTAGAAATGGGTTCGTATTGAATTTTAAATATTCCATTATTTGGGTTTGGGTAGAGAGTAAAATTAATCCTAGATGGTATTGTGGTAGTTAAAGTAGCTGTTTCGGTGCATATTTCAACAGACCAATTGTTAACTATTCCTTCATCAGGTGCAAAATGATCATATACTCGCAGCGTCCAATTTCCTTGTGCATTTTGACCATTAAAAGTATTTAAGGATTCAAAAGGGGTTATGCTTTGAAGTGCAGTACTACTTACACAATTTAAATTTGTTCCTGAATCGGTAAACTTTAGATTTAATGTTCCATTCAAATTACCGCATTCTCTATTGTATAGTGTGACAAACGAAGTTGGGTTTGTTGGGCTGCTGATATCTATTTTTATATCTTGAAAATAATCATGAGTTATATTAGTAAACACATTAACATCCTGAACAATACCAGAATTAGGGACTGAAATGGTTCTTGTGGTATAACCAAGATTTTCATCTGAAATGATAGGTATAGGTAGGTTATCGGAGTAACTTGTACAATCATTAGTTATGGTATATCCCATTGAAAAACTTTTTGAAACGGCATAGTAGATATTATCTACTGCTTCCACCATAATTCTACAGTATGGTGAAGTAGTATTGGGTAATATTACCCATTGATTACCGTCATTGGGTGTGTTAACTAAAAGCGGTGAGAAAGTTTGTCCACCATCAGTAGATAATAGAAGGTTTACAAAAGCAGTATTAATACCATTTGTGGTTGTTCCTGCAACATTCCATGTTATGTTTTGATTGCTTCCTGGAGCCAATTCTAAATTTTGAACATTAGGGTAAGTAATACTGAAAACCCCTGGATTATTTGCAACAAAAACTTTCATGCTATCGATTTGAGTTTGAGCACCAATTAAAGCATTATCTCTTATTGTAAATGCAAAATTAAAAGTTCGAGCCACTGATGAAGTAACTTCCCATGTAGGAGTAAGATTTCCATTTAATACGCTTTCGAAATTTGGCATGTATCGTTTTAGAGAATATACAGGTAGCAACGATCTAAAGTTAGGACCATTTACACTTGTTGGTAAAGGTGGTTGAACGGACATTTCTGTATCAATTTGTTCCCAACTATAGGTGAGTAAACTTGGATTTTGTGCGCTTGCATTTCCTGTTAAAACAAAAGCGGTACTGTGTGGTATAGTATAATCTAGCAAAGGTGTTATAGTTGGCGTAGGATAAGTACTGCTTGAGGTTATTGAACAATCATCAGGGCTGTTTAGTGTAAGCATTACTTCTTCTATAGAAGTGGTACTAAAATAGGCGTCTGAATTATTTTGAATGTTTGGATCGCAAATTCCTGCATAACTCATTATGGTACTACCACTACCAGGTTCAACCGAACGATCTAAAGCAACATTATCATCACAGGAATTATTAAAAGTATGATTAGCACCAAACTGATGGCCTATTTCGTGAGCAACATAATCAATATCAAAAGGGTCACCCACAGGATTACTAGAGCCCGTTGTACCAGCCGCTTTTCCTGTTGTACAAATTGATGCATAAGCTGCAAAACTTCCTCCATATAAGGTAAAAATATGGCCAATATCATAGTTAGAAAATCCAATATTTAAATTGATAAAATCAATGTTTTGATCTAAAATATTATCGTCTGTAAAATTATCTGTGTTTAGTGAAATTAACAAATCGTTATTTGCTACTAAATTCATTCGTACGCCGAAATCACGTTCGTATACGCCATTTATTCGTGTTAATGTGACCAATAAAGCCGATAGAACAGCAGACTTTTTTTGTGCTATTGTACCATTAGTTACTCCTGCAGCATCAATATGAAACTGTGAAAATTCAGCATCAGTGGTAATGGCTAAACGATATTGTCTAAAAAGACCGTCATTGGATTGTGGACTTTGTGTATTTTTTGCCCTTATTCTATTCTCTATACTAGGAGTTTTAGTCAAGCAACTAAATCTTTTAGGAGGAGAACACTCTTTTTTGTAATAAACGATATAGTTTAAGTTATCATTGGTATAAGAATCAATAAAATAAGTTCCTTCCTTATTGGTAACAGACATAGCATGCAAGCCAAAATCTGTTATGCTAATTCTTAGAGTAGTTGTTGGATTTTCTATACAAGTGGCGGCATACGATTTTAATGATGGGAATTGTGCTTGTAACCCTGCTTCCATTAAATTTACTTCTTTTACATAAAAATTTGAAACTTTGCCTTTACCATCTGGAAAAGGTATTATAGTACCAGTTGAAGTATTTTCAATATCTAATGGGGCATTTTGCAACTTTTCATTTAGTTGTTGCAAATCTAAAGCATAAAGTTGAAAAGTCTTTGGATATGCAATTCTTGGTCTAATTTGCTCCGCATTAATCTTTTTTTGAATTGTAGGTAACCATAAAGATTGGCTGTAGCTGATATGTTGTATTAGTAATATAAGCACTAAATAGAAGTGTGTTTTTTTCATTTAAAGTTTAAGGTTAAATTATAAGTGTTATTATTTTATTAAGCTATTTAACAGATTTTTTAAAACATCTCATTTAATAAAGATTTCTTATACAATATTAAAACATAGGAGTAATTTATAAATTAGAATTGATTTTTGATCTAATTTTTCCTATTGTAAATACAATATAATATATTACATATGATAACTCTTGAATAAGTAATTTTTCTAATCACACATAAACTTTTACTCTCTACTTCAGCAATGAATTTATCTCATCTGTTATATTAATCCCTTTATTAATGTAAGCTATAGCTGGAGAAATGTTTTCTAAAGTTAAGACAATTAAAATACCATGAGACTTAGCATAATTTTCAATGGTTTGATTAACTCTATTTAATAAGGGTTGTACTTTTTCGTTATATAAAGATTTAATGACTAATTCATAATTTTTTCTAGATTTCTCAATTAGTTCATCCTCTTTTAGGTACAACTCAAATTTTGCCAAATCATTTTCATTTAATTTGGATTTGATTTGTTCTACTTTTTCATTTTGCTTTATATCATATGGTTTCAAAAGATTATTGATTTTTTCTGTTAATTGAGTGGTGTTTTCTTGAATTTCTTTGCTGTATACTTGCCTTAAACTGTCTACTTCTTTGGTGTTTTTTTCAAAACCTTCAAGTTTTTTTAAAATAATATTTTGTTCAACGTAGGCAATATTAGGCTGGTTACGGTTAGCATTTTTTATTTTTTGTGATGAAACTGTTAATGGAACAATTGCAATGAATACTAGGAAAAATGTTTTTAAATTCATGTTATTTGTTTTTTAAAATTAATTTAGTGGGAGCCAATTATTTCCATCATATCCTTCAAATGTTTTGCTTAATGCATTGAAACGGATGGTTCCTTTGTTTTGAGAGATTGCCGGAGGAATATTATACTGTGATGCTGAAGTAGGTAAGCTAGTGGCTCTTATAAAAGCCCCACCACCCACTTTGTTGATATTTGTGATGCCATTAATTTGTCTGTAATTTTGGGCATATATATTCCCAAAACCTGCTATTGGATATGATTGACTGGCATAAAACAAACCTAAACCATCAGGTCTGAGGTTGAAAGGCAAGTCAATTTTTGAATTTGATTTGATTAAATACAATATAGGACTTAAGTTTGTACTACTGTTTGTAATTTGAAAATTGGATGCTGCTTGGCTAAGATTTGTTAAATGGCTTTGGTTAATAAACCATCTTATGTTTACCTTACCATTAGGTTTTGTGCTAGATATAACGTCAATATTAAAATAATTACCCGCTGCAAATGTTGCTTCCTGTCCTGCGGATTTTGAGAAATACATATTATTTTGATTTGCACAGATAATTTCAGTTATCGATACTTCGCATGTAAAATTATTGGTATTACCACCTGACATACTTGGCATTTTTTCTATTCCAAAAACGTAGGTAGAAGGATTGTCAGCAAAAGCATAATAAGTCCAGTTGGCAATAGTATTTACTTCAATAGCTAATTTCCTTGAGATACCATTATTGCAAGAAATTAATGCATCAGTAGAAGTAGTCCAGTTTGTAGCTAGACTATTATCAGAGTTTATATCGATTAATTTTAAGTAAGGACCGGTGCCATCTGCACTTGCTGGCCAAGGTGCATTATCTAAATATTCTACACTATCAATAGTATTACCATATGCATCTGCAAGTACTATTTTATAGGATTTATTAGATAGGTTTCTGGTAAATTGTCCAAAAGCTGGTATACCGTAAAATGTTTGAAATATCGCACTATTACTTGCTAAATAAATATTTTGCTGGGGCTGTATAACCGAATTTGCAGGAAACACATAAGATATACCAAGTTCTTTAATATACATACCTGTAAGCGGTACAGTTTCAAAACTATTGTTGGTAATTTCTATAAATTCTAAATTATTACTGGTTTGTGTTGACGCAAAAGGATTATAGTGAATTTTTGAAATGACAAGATTGGGTAATACTGGATTTGCACAAGCGTTATAATTATTTAACTGCGTATTCATCCAATTTATTCTGGCTTGGAGCCATGTTTTTAATTCTTGAACATTGGTTAGATGGTTGCTTATAGAACCCCATCTTGTTTGTTCTCTACTAGCAGCTTCTGATAATAACGCTACATATTGGTCAATAGATGCTACAATAACATTATAGTTTAGCACGCCACCTGAAGAAGTTAGCTGACTCCATCTTTTAGATAAATAGCACTTAAAAGTTGGCTCTTCATACAATTTTTTCCAGAAAAGAGCTGTATTAGGATTGCTATAGAAGTGCCACACATCGGTATGACTTCTGTCATAACCCCAATCAAATAAATCATTACCATAAGTTAAATTAAAGTCCCAAATTGGTCCGGCTCTTAATTTACCCATACGATCTTTATGAAAAAAGGTGCTAAATTGATATGCATCTACATTAGATGCTAATTCATTAATTATAATAAAATCAACAAAAGAAGGGATGTCAATCACGGAAGAATAACCATTTTGCAATGAACTATTATTTCCTAACAGCTTGTTTTGTAGATCAAAAAATTGTTGTTCTATATAATCATTCTGATTTACAGTTATAGCATCTGGTTTAGGTTGTTCGTGGATAAATGCAGAAGGAACTCCACTGCTTGTCATTGTCCAAGCAACTGGATCACCTCCTGTGGTTTTATCTGCTTTAGTTATATAACCTCCAGTTAGATTTGGGCTTGCATTGTCTGTATCGTTCATTTTTACAATATCAACGCGTGCACTATTTATTTTTATTTTTTCAAGCAAAATGTATAATCCTTTATAATCACCATTGACTATCACTTCACAATACACGCCTCTAGTTGTATAATTGCCCATATTTCTACTTAAATTATAACTTAAATAATCTCTTATTAGCGAAGGATCAAATGCCAAGGCATTTAAAACCCAATCATTTTCAGCAGGCATGCCTAAAAGACTAACATTGTTATTAGATGTATTGTTGGCTTGTAATGTAGTAAAGCCATACGGTTTTTTTGGTAAAGCTTGTGATGAAGAGCCTCTTAATTCAATACCAATTCTTCCATTGTAATTTAAATAAGATGTATTGTTTTGGTCTGTTACATAATTACGACTACCATCAGGACGGTAAATGATTTTCATGCTGCCTAATACCTTAGGGTCATCGGGGATTTCTGTGGGAAGCCCTGTTGCAGGATTGGTATCTGTTGTGATAATCACAATAGGTAAGTTACTATCGGTTAAAACTTGAGCGAAAGCAGCTGTTTTTAAAAATAGCACTACAAATAAAAGATAAAATTTCTGCATAATCTTTTGGATTTATAAGTTAGGTTTTATGCTATATTGTTTTTAATATTTTAAAATTAAATCCTAACTATATTAAAAAAATCATTTAAAAAATAAAATGATTCAATATGTACTTAATTATAGAAAAAAGCAACATTGATTATTGATTAACACTATTAAAATAATTTTAAATAAAAGTAAAAGGTGTTTATTGGATACCATTAAACACCTTTTCTATATTATTCAACGACCATTAGATTAAAATGTTATCCAAGATGTTCCATTATAACCTTCAAATGTATTGGTTGTAGTATTAAAACGAATCATACCAGCCGTAGGTGCAGATGTTGTTGTAGCTTCATTACCTACTTTAATGGCTCCATTTACTTCCAGTTTTACCGTTGGTGCAGTAGTACCCACACCAACATTGCCATTAGAATCAATACGCATTCTTTCTATAGCATCACCAGAACCTCTGTCACTAGTTAAAAACAACATGTTTGTGGATGATTTTCCAGGAAATACAGGAAAATGATTGTTAGGTCCATACAAAACTTCAATACCTGCATTGTAATGTTCTCCAGTACCATATTCTGCTTTACCATAAAAACCAATACGTTGCTTAAAACCTATTTTTGCATTTGCTGAGTTTGCTGCTGAAGCTATACGAAATTCTTGTACATCGGTTGGATTACTTGTTCCAGCTTTTATGTGAAGTGGTGCAAGAGGTGCTCCTAACCCAATACCAACGTTACCGTTGTTAGCAACTGCAAAAGCACTCCATTTATTAGCCACTGCATCGCCACTACCAGGTGCAAAAGTTGAAATACTAAATCCACCACCATCACTAAAAATATAACCACCGTTTGACCCCAAACCAGTACCATAAGAGAATCCAGAAGGACCTGTACCAGAATAAAATAAACCACTTGATGAGAAAAATCCACCTCCATTTGTTCTAAAGCCCATAATGTAGTCAGTCTGTATAGAATAGCCAGCAGTTAAATTAAAAGATGTAGCCCATCTAGGTGCAGCAGGAGTTCCAATGTTGAACATCAAGTCACCACCTTCAGAAGTATTCCAAACTCCTAAACCAGAAGCTGGATTTGAAATAGCAGTCATTTGAGATCGCGTCATTCTTGGTAAAAGAACTCCTTGAGAGGTTGTAGAAATATCTAAAATAGACGATGCATTTGGCGTTGCTGTTCCAATACCCACTTTACCCGTGGTATATACAGCATCTAAAGGATTGGTTCCATCAACAAATTTACCAGATCCACTACCTGTTTTTACCCAAGTTGTACCATTCCAGTTCCAATAGCCAGTGGCATTAATAGTTGTACCTGTATCGGTGGTTGCATATACTAAAGTACCTGCTTTAAGATCGGTAGTGGTCATGGCTTCAATTTGAGCGGCAGTTTGTTGCGTTACAGCAATACCGGCTTGTTCGCCTGTTGTGTACGATGCTTTGTTCACATCTAAAGTGGCTTTTGGGTCAGTGTTACCTACTCCTACTTGTGCAGAAGCAAAGCCCGTTGCTAAAATAGCAAATGTTAGAATTATTTTTTTCATTTTTATTTAATTTAGTTTTAATTTATTATTTATTTAGTTTTATTTAATTATTTCCACTGAAACGCGTCTTGCAAGTGTTAAACTAGATTCGGAGTTATCCATGAATTTAGTATCTGCACCTACACCTTCCAAACTCACACGTGATGAAGCAATACCATTAGCAATTAAAAAGTCATTTACTGTTTGTGCGCGTTGTGTTGATAAGTTTTTGTTTAAAGCTTCATCGCCACGTTTGTCGGCAAAACCATAAAGTTTTACTTTAGCTAATGGATTGTTTTGCATGTAATGTAAAATAATGTAAAGATTGTTGCTAGATCCTTCGTTAGGTGTTGGACTGTTTACATCAAAAAACACATTAATAAGTCCTTTTTCAACTAAATCATTTTCAGTAGCAAGTACTTTTATTATTTGAGTGTTACTGTTCTCAGTACCGTTTCTAGGTTCCATTTCATCTGGTGTACCGTTTTTATTAATGTCAATAAACCTTCCTTTTGCATCTACCGCAACACCGCCTGGTGTGTTGTTTTCTGCATCTAAATAATCTAATACACCATCACGGTCGGTATCATTCATTAATGTCTCAATTTCGTCCAATCGTTTTCTAGCTTCCTCATCAATTGTTGGCAATTTTAGTACTTCATCTTCTTTGGTGTACCAATCGGCATGTTTGTCTTTTTTACCAAGATAGAATGTAAGTCCTAACGAAGTGTTGTACAAAACGCCAGATAAATTTTCCGCTGAAGTAGCTGCAGAACCGTCCCAATTTAGATGTTGTCTTACATTGTTAATTACTGTAAAATCACCTGTTAAGGCCATCCATTTTGTCAAGCGTACTTGAGGGGTAATCCCAAACATCACACCACCGTTGTCTTCGGTTACGTTTTTGTTTGTACCTTCATTTACAGAAAATTGGGATACATGTACCCCCGCATGTGCCAAAATACCTACACGGTTAGTAAAAGATTCAAAGCGTAGCAACCTGCCTAAATTCATGACACCTTGTAATCCAAAACGATTTAGATGTGTATCAAATGAAAGCGAACCAGCGTCCGATTGCTGTGTAAATTGATCCCTTGCATAATCTAACTTTAAACCAAAAGCATTGGATAACATGTATCTTACACCAATATCATAATGATTTGCCCCTGAAAAATTAAAATATTTAGATGGGTCAGAGGAGTAGTATCCTGTTGCAAAAGGGCGAACAGGTTTGTTTTGACCAGCTTGTACTTCAAAAGACCAACGGTTGTACAATTTTTTATCTTTACTTTCCGTTGTTTCCTGTGCAAAAACAGAACCAATGCTACTACATACAATAGCAATATAAACTAGATTTCTCATTAGTTTTTGTTGATTAATTTAGTAGTTACCAGTTGACCGTTAGTTAGTTTTACTTTTACGGCATACACTCCAACAGCTTGAAGGAAGTCAGCTTCAAATGATGTAGCTTGGTTTTCAAGTGTTTGTTGTGTTACTAGTCGTCCCATCATGTCATACACTTGTACTTCTTCGATAGAAACTTTAGAAGTAATGGTTAACAATTTATCATGTAAAGAAGCTACTATTTGATTCGCATCAAAATCGGTAGTACCTAAGATACTGTTTTGGTACACAATTTTAAAACGGGTATCATCTACTTGTGCCGTAGCATTGAAAGAATAAGCACCGTTAGCAAAATTATGATAGGTGTTTAATTGCGTATCGTGTAAGAAAATTTGCGTTTGGTTGTTGGCAAACACCCCTTCTTTATCCGTCACTTGAATACTCATTTGAGTTGCAGTAGCATCCGCTTTTGTATATCCTACCGCTACTTGGTCTGTGGTGTTAAAAGTAGGGCGTGCGTTGATGGCTAATTTTTTAGTGTCATTATCTAAAATAGTGTACATTCTAGTTGGGCTTACACTTAAAAGTTCTGCATCATACATGTTATCGTATGCTAAGGTAGTTTGCGGTAAATAAGCTATTAATACTTGATTAGCAATACCGCTTGAATTGGCTAAGTTTACTTTAAATCTATCTTTAATAGTAGTGTTTTCAGTAGCATATTCGTTAGTACGGTAAAATTGATTGTTACCAGTAACGACACGCATACAGTTGGTAAATTTAGCAGTTCCAGCAGTCAATGCTTTCACTTTAAATCCTTGTCCAGAAGCAATAAATCCATTGAAATTTGCATCAGCTGCTAATGTAGTACCTGTATATCCAGCAGAACCTGCTTTGGTATAAGCAATATAATCTGCTACAGCATAGGGTTGTACAGAACCAGGGTTTGAAGTGTTAGCTCTCCATAAATAAATTACACCATCTATTAAAGCGTTATTCTCTGTTAAGAATTTATCGGCGTCAATAGCTGAAGGATATGGATTGGCAAGTAAGTTTTGATTTCTTGAACTTGTATTATTATTTGCAACTTTAGCAATTGGTACTGTAAGATCTCCATTATTTGCTGTACCCGTAAATTTTAAATTGATTTGTCCAGTAGTAGTAGCATCTGTAAAAGGCGCTTGTTGTTTTACTCTAGTTATAAAACCTCTACCATTAGTAGTAGCCGTTAAGGCTTGCCATCCACCAAAAGCGCCTAATATACCAGAAGTATAACTATACATTAAGTCAAAAGCGCCAGTAGCATTACCTGTTACTTGTGCAGCTGCTAATTGAGAGAAAACGTTAGTTGTTACAGGAGATCCCCAATACACATAGTCAAATCGTCTTATAGCTCTAGTAGTTTTAGTAAGTTCAATTACTGGTGCTGCAGCTGTTTTGTCTCGTTGTACCAAACTGGCTTCGCTGCTCATGATTATTTTACCTGTTGTACCCGTGATGGCTCCATTAACTTCTAATGAATTTGTACCAGTAAGCGTTACATCGAAAGTAGCTAAATCTAAAGAGTTACAAGCAAAAGAAGGTCCTGAGTAGGCATCTCCTAAAACTGCTGGATCTTCAATAGTCGGTGTACCACCAGTCCATGAAGTTCCATTCCAAGTTTTTGTACTACCTGAACTCGTTATTAAATTCGCACATTCTACACCTTTTTCTCCGATGGCAAAAGCACTATAAGCATCTAAATCGATAGCACTTGTAGATTTGATAAAACCAGACGATAATGAAGCTCCCGATTCAGGATTTGAATCAATTACTTGCCATTGATTAGCACTAGTATTTAACCCCACAATGGTTACCCCAACTAAAGAAGTTGTAAATGCATTTAAATTACTGCTTGTACGCCATGAAAGGGATAGAATTGCATCCTCGCCTTTCACAATCCAATATTCCGTATTGGCTATTGCTGAAACTAATATATTTGTATTGGTAATAGTTGGCGGTGTTGCATTAAAATAGGCAGCATGTACATTTCTGTTTGTGCTAACATTATTTGTGGTTGCTGTTACTTTAATTGGTGCATACACTGCACTCATTCCTGTACCCGCTCCAATAGCAAGTGTAGTTTCAGTTGTATTAAAAGTACCTGCATACCCATTTACAAATTTAGAAGCGGCACCATCTGTTGAAAAGGTAGCGGTACTTCCTAAAATGATTTTACCATCTGTAGCGGCATAAGGAGGTGTCTTAGAAGTTGTAGTAGCGGAAGACGCACCAAAAGTTACCGCACTTGAATTTACAAACAAAATACTGTTAGCAGCAACATGCAATGACCCATTGGTGTGTACTTGTGCAGTTGCACGTGTAGTACCTATATACAGGACAACAACTAAAGAAAGAAGTTGTACGGTACAATTAAAATTACATATTTTTTGTCTCATTTTTTTGCGATTTAAGGTTTGTAGTATAAAAGTAATAGGCCGCAAACACAACACCTAGAACGGCAAGATAAATTGTTGAAGTATCTATAGGTGCGGTAGGTGGGGGTTCAATCCCATCATCAAAAGGATCTGCAAATGACAAAAAAGGCATAAGCATAAGCAAAAGCACTTTAAAATCATAGGTTTGTTTTCTTTTTTTCATATGTTCACTATTTAATAATTAGTAATTTGGGACAAATGTATTTTTATTTTTTTTATAGCTACAACCTATAATTGTGATTCACTATTGAATAGTGCGGTTATTTTATTTGTTTCTCTAAATAATGTATTTTTCTGAATACATCTGGGGTTTTATTTGTTTCTTTTCTGAAGGCATTACAAAAATTACTGTAGCTTGTAAATCCTAATTCGGAACAAATTGTACCCAAAGGCATATCCGATTCTTTAATTAATGCTATTGCTTTTTCCACTTTCTTCTTTAATATGTATTGATAGGGTGTTTGATTCATGAATTTGGTAAAGGTTTTAATAAAATGATGGTGGGACCATTTGGTAATTTTAGAAAGATCATTTAAATCTATTTTTTCGGTAACGTGGTCATTGATATATTCAATTACATTTTTTAAGATAAAAGGCACATCATCTATTGTTTTTTCTTCAATATTATTTTCATTTCGTAATACATCGATATTTTTATGTTTATAATTACTCAGAATAACAGATACCGTAGATTTTATGTCTATGGGTTTGAAGGGTTTGATGATTATACCGTGTGGGCGCGTGTCTTTAATTCTATCAATAGTAACATTGTCAGAATGTGAAGTTATATATACAAAAGGTAAAGTGTCTTTTTTTAATAAATGCGCGCCCAATACTACCCCATCCGAATTGTCACTTAAATTAATATCGATTAAAACCATAACAAATTCCTCTTCAGCGAGTGCATTGATAGCTTCTTCTACAGTAGAGATTCCAAAACGAGTATCATAACCTTCTTTTTCTAAAATTAAACTAATGTCTTTAGCAATCAGTAATTCATCTTCTACAATTAAAATTTTAGGTCGTATCATTGTTTGTATTTTTTACTATATTAAAAGTACTGCAAAAATATAAAGTAAAAAATACATTTAATGTTCGATTATATGCTTTTCCTATTTATTATTGTTGTTACTATTGTTAAATTTTTAATTTTAATTACTTTTAATTGTCAAATTATTCCCATTTTCCTAATTTTAAAAGTATCTTTTGAATTAAAAAACAGCAAATTTTCAGATTAATACGTTAGTTTCTCTAAGACTATTTTAATTTTAACATCAAATTAATCATTTTATTCGATTACTAATCACGCTTTTGGATAGCGTCATTGAAAAAATAAGGATTAGTTTTGTAAGGTAATTGATAGTGTGGTTTCTGCTTAAAATTAGGTGTTCGGTTTTGATTTCCATTTTTAGCGAACCACGTTATCCTTTTTATTGCAGGTAATTATGATTAGAATTATTTTTTATGTAGTAGATGTATCATTAAAAATTTTTGATATATTATAAAAGTATACTGTTTTTTACGTTTTATTTATTTGAGCAGTAGTATTGTCCAATTAAAAAAATAGTAATTAATTTATTTTACTCATAGTCGCCAAGTCGCCAAGTTTCAAGCTTAATTTCTTTGCGTTTCTACGTCTTTGCGTGATTTTTCAATAAACAAGCTAAAAAATAAACAATCCAATAAAATAAATACTTAATAAATAGTATTTTGGTTTTATCGGACAACAATGGGTCTGATATATTGATTTTTAATTTCAATTTTAGTTTTTAGATTAGTATACATCCTATAGTTCCGTTTTTTTAATTTGAGATTAGTTAAATCCTAAATCATAGCTAAAGCCAAATAGTAGTTGTGAATCGGTGTTTTTAATTTCAATATACGGCGTAGCGTGGTAACGATACCGAATTGTGGTATACACTTTAAAATGCTCAAAACTATATGTTATTTTAGGTTCAAAATAAATACGATAATCTTTAAAATTTTCGGAATTGAGTTGGTAATAAATTACGGTATTATTATGTAATTTATCAGTTATCTTTAAATTGAAAAAGGTACTAAGACTATATCTGTAATTTATGATATGAACTTCTTCTGTACTATTTTTTAAATACATTTCATTTTCATAAAAGGGTCCAAAGGCAACATCTAAGTAGTTTTTGTCTTTTTTAAATACATTTTGACGATAACCCATGCCAAGTAAATATCGGCTATTTAAAAATAACGATACGGCTTTTTGTCCTTGAACAAAAGCATATAATGCACTATTTTTCAAAGAGTAATTATATCGAAGTTGACTTGTATAATCTGATGAAATCACCTCTTTGTCTTGTGAGATATATTCATAGTTAAAAAATAAGCGAACTAAGTGTTTGTCTTTTTTATATGCAAGTTGATTCGTAGAATTGAACTGTGTTAACTCAATGTTTCCAGTTGTGTAATTTCCGTCAAAACTTGTAGTAAGTACAAATGTACTATCTAATTTACTGGACATATTCTCAGTGTTTACAATAGATTGTGCATTAAAGTTTAAAGAAAAAAGTATAAAACTTACAATCTGTATTTTATTTATCATATTAAAAGTACTATTAGATAGTCTTATCATTAAATATAGTTGAAAAATCTGAAATATAGTGATAGTAATCTTCTCCTTTTGACTTCAAAATAGAAACATTTATATGAAGCATTAATACATCATTTTTGGTTTCGTTATGAATAAAATTTACTATATGTTCTTTTTCTGGCTTTCCTACCGTAGCGTGTTTAGCAATTGCTAGTTTATATTTATCAGATATTCGTTTGGCATTCGCATAGTACTGATTTAATTTCTCTTTGTTAGAGAAATAAAGTCCATTATCAAAACTAGTATCTCCTTTTTCAGCGCCAATATTAAACTGCATTAAATAGTCGTTATTTCCGGCATTCACCATAAATATACAAACCCCATCTTGCTGCATAATCGATGTAATGTCATTTTTGATTTCATTTAATGCTGTTTTTGAAATTGATTTTTCAAAGTAGTTTTTATTATTTATCATATTTATTCTGTTCTCTTCCAATAATGTATATTGTCCAAACTTTTCATTAGATATATAATTTGCTTGAAGTAGTTCTGATATTGCAAAACCAAAATGACCAAAAAAGGGTTGTGTAAAAGGGTAGAGGTTTACTATTGTTAATTTTGAATCCCTATTAATGCATTGACCATAGGTTCTATTAAGATTTATGTATTCCAACCCTACAGTATTTATTCCATCAATATTTACATTAGTTATCTTAAATTTTTTTGAAAATTCACACACTTGTAAAACGGCATTTTCTGATATTCCCATTTTATATTGAATATCACTAATACTCAACCATTTTCTTGGCAAATGAGATAAATTTAGATTTCTTTTAATTTTTATCACAGGTGCTAAGTATTCAATATAAAATGCACTTTCTAATTTTGATTCAAGTAGCGTTAATTTTTTAAGTAATGTAACATTTTCAATTTCTTCAATAAAACCTGACGCTATAATACCTGCAGGTAAAGCAAACATTCCGACCCCAAGAATAGCTATTAAGCCAGATAAAAATTTACCAGCTGGAGTGATTGGATTAATATCTTCACTTCCAGAAGCGGTTAGGTATTTATCGATTCCCCACCACAAAGAAGTATAAAGGTTTTCAAATGATTTAGGTTGAGCCTTGTGTTCTAAAAAATACATGAGTACAGAGGCAATGCTAATTAAAATCAAAATCATTCCTAAAGATACAGTTAGTTCAGTTTGCTTGTTTTTGATTGCTTTGAGCATAAATGATTTATTTTAAGTGTTATAAATTATATCTTATTGGATTGGCAGCCCCTTTTTTCTTTACATGTGCAATGGATTTGTTAAGATAAAGTTCTTTTATTTCTTTTGATGCATCTTCCCCCTCAAAACCCCATCTACTATTTATTTTATTATTTTCTGTTGCAGCAGTATACCAACTATTAATTTTAAACACCCCTATAATTATTCCTTGAAATTCAGATAAGGCATATTCTAATTTATTTATTCTGTTTTTGTTAATGACCCAAGATTCTTTAGTAGCTGCATAAATGGCGTTATTTGAGTTTTTAACCTTTGCGTATTGTCTGTTTATGTTTATTATTACCACATTGTGTAACACACTTTCTAGTTTTGGAGCATTATATTGCCTAATTAATTCATCAGTAGTTTTAATGCCATAAAAACCACTCTCATGACCTGAGACTTCGTTTGTTAATTTATTTAAATTATAATTATGATAATCAATTAAAGTTGCTTCTACTAAAAAAGCTTCTTTTTCAGTAAGTCCATGTCGGATAATAAGATGTTGGATATCCAATTTTTTGTCTAGAATTTCTTTAATTTCAGTTTTTTTTAATGAAAAATTATCGGTTTTATTTTCAAGAACCTCTTGTTTATGGGCAAAAACTCTATTGTCAATTCCTTTACCAATATAAAAGACTTTATTAGTTATTGGATTGACTAAAGCATATACATAAAACCCTAGTTTAGTGACGGTTAAATTGTCAAACATATTTATTTGATTTGGTTAGTGTTTTTGAATAATGCAGTTTAATTTACTTTTTTTCATTACTTATAATTTAATGATAAGAAGTCTTTTAACTCTGCAGCGTTTATTTCCTTTGAAACTTTAACTACTTTTTGATTTCCGTTGTCTTTTTCTAAGCTTATACCTTTAGGATACGAGGTGTTTGATAAATTATACAATTCAATAGAAATTAATTCTGTTTGTTTTGGCGGATTATTAAGTTTAGCAAATACGTTGTTGTTTTCAAATTTAATGTAACTGCCTAAAATTGTAAATTTCCCTCTTGTCTTAGCTGTAATTTCTAATAATTCATCGAAAACAATTTGATATGTGTTTAATTTTATTTCCACCCCTTCTTTTTTGGCGCCGTTTGTAATTAATTCTTGTTTTATGGTAGCCACTTTAGTTTTTATATCAGAAAAAATTGTTTTATTCCCTCTTTTTTCAATGACACCTTTTACATTTACATCATCATCAACATTTGTAATTGAAGCAAATTTCAATGCCATTGCAATTTTCTCATCTAAAACTTCTGATCTGTTTTCAAATATGTTTCTTAAAAAGTTAAATAATTCTAAAATATTGAACACTTTCGACTTAAGATATACATCATTTTGACAAGCTCCATATATAATTTGTTCCCAATCTTCATCTAATTTATCCGTATCACCGTATTTTTGAATGTCTAGCTTTATAGCCTCAATATCGATGTTGTTTTTATTAGCAAATCCTTTGTCCCAATCATATATGTCAGACATTTGAGTAATTAGTCTAAATATTTTTGGATACGATATTTGTATCCCAATCATAGCAAATAAAATTAAGTCATCTTCCGCATCTGGCTCATTATCTCCAAATTCACTAGCATCTTCTTCAAAATCAGAGTTGCGAAGATTTCTCAATAACGAAAATGAATTGATATATCTTTTTAAACTTCTTGGATTAAACCCAATGGTATATTTTACTACATTGGTGTACGCTTCATTTAAATCGTTTGCAATGTTTATTGATATTGAAGTTAGTTTTTCAGATAATAAATTTCCCATATCATATGTTCCTGTGGGCATGGAAAATGGAACTTGAATAATTTTATCAAAGAATGAACGGAATTCTCGTTCGTTTTCCTCTGTTTTTTTTCCAAATTTTGATTCCAAACCCTTCACTACTACATCATAATCTATTGCTAATACAAAAACACAATTCGGCACATCAAATAAGTTTTTTAAACTTTCCAATACTTCAACGGCTTGCTCAGGTGGTATTCTATCTAAGTCATCTACAAGAAATACAACTTTTTTATATTCATTTGCTGTATCTTCAATAAGTTTAGTTATTATTATTCCAATTTCAGCTTTAATTTCAGCAATTTCGGCTTGTTCTCTAACCGCTTCGTCTGTAGATGCCGCATCCTTGATATCTACTCCTGTTTGATTTGAAATAACTTGATTTGCAACATTTCCTAAAAATCTAAATACTTTCTTTACACTGTCTTTTGATTTTTCTTCAATAGTCCATTTTCCTTCACTCTCGCAGCTTAACTTTAAATTGGTAAGCATACCTTTTAAAATGGCTGGAGTGGTTTCTTCGGGATTTCTAAACATGCTATATTCCCATGTGTTTACCCAAGATGTGGCTACGTTTTCGCGTTTAAAATGTTCCAACAGCATGTATAGCATGGAAGTTTTTCCTGTTCCCCATTCACCTTGAAGTCCTACAGTTAATGGCGTATCACTTTGATTTATGAAATTAGAAAGTACTTTTCCATATCTTGACATTTTTAATTTGTCTTCACTATTTTTTTCGATAGGTTTGTCAGTAATACAAGATTTTAATTCCATAATTATTTTTGATTTTTATATTAAGTTATACAGTTAATTTCAAGTACGAGTCGTTTTTATTTTTGTATGCGATATCTAATTTCATAATGAAATGTTTTCTCATAAAGTGCTACCACATCTAGCCATGCGTAGGTATTGGAAAATGAACTTGTAGATTGAAGACCAATGTAAGAAAAACCTGAATTAGGTTTTTTAATTAATCCAACGCGACTTTGAGTAGAAAAAGCACTATTATTTATATCATACTTAAATGCACTTGCATATTCTTTACCAGGATATTGTAAAAATTTTTTTATTTCTTTTTGTTTTTCAAAAAAGAATACGTTTAGGGTGTAATCTTCATCTTTTTTGGGTGGAAAAAGAGAATTAAGTATTTCGCGACTTAAGCTGGTGCTGTTTTCTTCTGATTCCCAAAGTGGTATACCTAAAACTTTTACCTTTTTAGAAATTTTATTTACATCGTTAAATAATCTACCATCTTCTCTTTGAGTTTCGTCTTCACCAGAAATTCTTAGCGTGTAAATAAATTCAACCGTATTTTTAGGTATTTCTATTGGCACATACACTTTACTTTCGCCAGACATAGAAAAAGTACTTGATACGATAAACTTTTTAGGTTGGTTAAAAACTTTTTCAAATGCCATTGTGGTTCCAATTTTACTTTTATTTGTTTTTTTACTAACTACAACTGAATCTCGAATTAATGTAGCATTACTTAAATAATTTTCTACACTTCCAGATTTTCTAGAAACGTCCAAATTATAATAGGATTCTTTTGGAAAATAAATTTTAATTGAAAATGGATTGTCAAAATAAACATCATAAGTAAAATCCACTTCGGATGTTTTTTTAAATGTTTTTACAATTCTTCCGCTACGTTGTTCTACTATTGAGAAGAATTTTACTTGATTGTCCGAATTAAATTTTATTTGAATTGTATCTTTGCTTAAACCAAAAAAATCTTTTACAATAAATGTATCTTCTGAGGCCAATTCGCTTTGTTTTGTTATGATTTTTTCGAATTTTAAATCTTCTAAAGTAATTTTTTTAGTAACTTCTTTGTTAACTTCTCCTTCTTTACTATTTGTTTTTGTAACTGAATTTTCCTCGTTTTTTTTACCACAAGAAAAAAGTGATAATGCTGCAATTACAGGGATTATAAATTTTTTATTCCTATTCATAATTATTTTTTTTTTAGTTTTTATGTTTTATTTAAATCAAATTTAAATTAATAATTATTACATTTAGCCCAAATTTAGCCCATATATGTATAATGATTATTCTCAATTACTGATTGATATTCAAAAAAAATCCAATATTACAGTCACTACTATCAGAGATGTAAAATATTTGAAAGAAGAATTAGATGCGGTTACAAATAGGCCTCTTGGTTTTAATACATTAAGAAGGTTATTTGGATTTTTAGATAAAACGGTTCCTTCACTTATGACTTTAAATACCTTGTCTATTTATTTGGGTTTTTCATCATTTTCTAGTTATAAAAACAACCAAGCTAATTATAGCGAATGGTATTTTCAGCAAAGTCTGTTGCGTATGCAAAAACTAAAAAGAATTGGTAATAAGGAAATAAATGTAATAAATATTGGATTGCTAGATGAAAAAAATATCGTTTTTCTAGCGTATTTTTTATCCTTTCAAGTTGAAAAAAATAATATAGAAATTCTAAATACTGTTTTTAAGTATGTTGATTTTAAAAGTGTTTCTAGCACGCAATTTCACAAATTTTCAACGACTATTTCCTTAAGTCTATTAAATGTTTCAGAAAAAAAAGCACTATCTATATACGAAGCTCTAATACACTATGATACTTTTAGAAATAATATCCCATTACTTTTTATAGACTATTCAAATCTTAATTCAAGGTATTATAAATTTCTAAAATGTATTGAAAAAAATGCAGCAAATGATTCGGATATTTTCTTTGTTTCATTAATGCGATTTTATAAGAATTATTATTCTGAAAATAAGCCTCTTTTAAATTATGAAATAACAAAGCCACAAGAATTTTCAAGTTTTTATTCGGTATTAAAAGGAAGGTTTTACGGTTGTTGTATTTTAAAATCACAAAAAATTAGTTTGAAATTAAAAAAAGAAATTTTAGATGAATGCAGCTCTAATCGAGTTAGTTTTTTTTTAGAAGAAATTATTCCAGCTCTAATTATTAAAGAGGATTATGATTTTTTAAAAGAAATTATGGATAAATATTACGAGGAACTATTTGAGTCCGATATATGGTCTTCAACAACAACTAGTGCGATATATTTGATTGGTTTGTCAAATAGTAATTGGCATGCAGCTTCCTATGCAAGAGCAAAGAGGAATTTAGAATTAGTAGATTTGGAGGTGGTTGAAATCGCATATTATGACTATTTAGCGCTGTTTTATTATTTTACCAAATTAAAAATTAGTTTTTCTGAAAGTGAAATTGTCTCAAATCGTGATGCTTTGAAAAAACTTAAACTTCATGTTAAAAAAACAGGATTTATACTTTTTCTTTCAATAGCTAAAGAATTTAGTTTAAGGTATAAGTTTTAAACTTGAACTAACTTGAACTATTTTCAGTATTTATGTCAGTTAATATTTTTTAATTTTAAAAAAAAATCCAATTATGTATTACGATAAAATTTTGCTTGATATAATATTTAATAAAACAGGTATTTATATTACAAACAAAAATGAATGTAAACTTCTAAGTCAAATTATTGCAAATGAAAAAATTGGTTATTTATCAGAATCTACTCTGTATCGATTTTTTTTATATCCAAATGGAAATCATAAACCATATAAAAACACACTAAATATTTTAGCTCAATTTTGTGGTTACAATTCTTGGGATACTTTTATTAATTATTGTGATAGTGTTTTTTTATTTACGGATTCAAATTTTTTAAACAACACATTTAACACCATCATTACTGATTTTGTTACTAAAGATAAGTTTTCATCTTTGGTTGCTATTTTTGATAGTATAGAGAATGAAAATTATAAAACAAAAGAGTATGTTGGACTTCGTACTTTTATTTCTTTTCAAAAAACCACATCTTTCTCTAGTTTTATTAAACAACATGGTCAGCACAATTTTGTAAGAAATATTTTATTAGAGTCACTTTATGATCCCTTTCACAGAATTAAAGGGTATACAAACGGATTTAAATATTATTTAGATTTCTCTAATCCAAATGGTGCAAATTATTTACAAGATTACGTATTTGCTAATGCTGTATTATTTCGATATTATTACTTGAATGATAGAACTAAAGCTAAGGAGATTGGCGATAAATTATATGATTTTCCAATTAGTGACTTAGAATTTAATGCTCTCTATATATATCCTAAAGCTAGGTATATTGCATATAAAATATGGTATTTATATATATTAAATGCTAGTAAATTAATTAAAATTAATTATTTAGATAAAGTCTTTAATTTTATCAGTAAAGAAATTAATGAATCTATTTCTTTAATTGAAATTAATATCGTGTATCAAACTTTTATTGAGGTTTTTCAACAACTCAAATTAATTGAATTTGAGCAAAAAATAAACGAATTATATGATTTAAAGTTGAAATTTCTAAAAATTAATAATTTATCTTCTGTGGCCTCTTTGCAATCAAATGGTTTGTTAAATATTTTAAAATAATGATTTATATTTTACTATCCATATTATTGTTTTCATTTAATAATATTTTATGGAAAAAGAATTTAGAAAAACTGCCAGTAACTTTTTTGGTAGCCTATCGTGCTTTTTTTACTAGTGCTGTTGCTTTGTTTTTTTATTTTTATTTTCATAGTAAAGCAGTTGTTTCGTATCCCTTAATTTTACAAATTACTAGCGGTTCTCTTTTTGGAGTAATGGGCTTGTTTTCAATGCTACATGTGATTAAAAATAACTCGTTGCAGTGGTTGGGAATATATAATTTATTAGGGATTATTTTTACTTGCTTGTATTTATGGTTTTTTGAGAAAGTTGCCTTTACGCAAGCTGTTTTTGGATTGATTTTAATACTTTTAGGTTTTGTGTTTTTTATTTTTAACAACAAACAAACACAAATAAAAATTAATAAAAAACATCACGGATTATTACTATTAATGACTGTAAGTTTTTCAATATCTTCATTAATTCATTGGAAAAATTTAACAAGCGACATTCCGCCTTTGTTAATTATAACCAATCAAGAATTAGTTGTATTTATTTCCGCTGTTATCTTTACTTTTTTTAAACATAAAGCGATTAATTTTAGCGAAGTTTGTAAAAATTATTTTTTAAGAGTCTTTCTAATGGCGCTTATTATTTTTCTTGCTTTACTTTTTAGTTTTATGGGATTAAAAATTACTAATCCTCTTATATCTAGTGTTCTTTTTTTAGCCAGTCCCTTGACAACCATTATGTTAAGTGCAATTTTTTTTAAGGAAAAATTACGTGTTAAGGATATAATTGCAATCTTAATTATTGCTTTTGGTGCTTTTATTTTGCATTTTTTTTCTGTATAGTTTAGTTTTTAAATAACCATTTATAAAGTTTACAAACACTGTCTATACACTACTAACTACGGAGTATCTATACACTATCTACCTTAAATCATACCTTTTTTTACAATTCAACTTTGGTGTAAGTATTTCATTCAACTTGAACCAACTTAAACCTAAATTATATTATTTTACTACTTAATTTTACTTTTTAACAAAAATAGTGGAGTTCAGATCCCACTTTAATAAACGAGGCGAAACCGAAAAGCCTTATGAGTAGGAATGTGTTATTATGCCAGTTTATAAACTTAAAGCTAAAAGTAATTATGGAAATATGCCAAAAGGCTATGAATTTCAAGTAGTCTCAAGATGTACTCCAAATCCTGACAGATCAGAAGTTGAAAAGGAAATTTCTAGATTAGGATTTAACACTGAAGCACAAAAATATGGAAGTTCTGGAAACTTTGAACTAAATAAAATATCATAACAAATGATTAAATTAAACACAGTCTATTCAATAGATAACGGAGCTAATTCAATAATTTTTACTGAAGGTAATAAAGGAAGTATCACTGGGACTCATAATGATGGTACGATGACTGGTTTTCTTGAAGGAAATGTACTAAATGGTACATTTCATAATACTAAAGTTAATGCAACTGGTCTTATTGAAGTTACGTTCCATGAAAATGGATTTGAAGCCAAATGGAAAAATGGAATGGAACCGGGTCCGATGCGAGGGAAATGGGTTGGTGAATTGTTCGTTGATTTGAATAATTTAAAACAAAATAATGGCTATAATTTATTTCTTCAAAAGTCGGATATTGAAACTCATGTATTGAACTTAATTAATGCTTCACAAAATGAACAAAAAGAATTTTCTATTGGGCTATTTAAGTTTGTTCAAGAAAATACAGAATATTTGTGGTTATTACCATGTTATGATAATATAATTCAATCATTTGAATACCAAATTGATAATGAAGAAATTTCTGGAAGTATTAATGGTTTTTTATGGTCAAAAGATTGCGAATTAGTTCCACAAAAACTTTTTTCAAATAAATCGCTTTATTTTGATTTGAATGAAGCATCTTTTTCTTATCAACCTAATGAAGAAACAGATAATTTATTTAACTTATTGCTTAGTGATTTAAATTTATCAAAAATTGAATTAACAAATTCCTTTAAGTTCATTGGTCAAGAAAAGGGTTCCGAGCCTTATTATCGATTGGTAAATTTAATTCGAACTTCACTTTATGCTACTATTGTGAAAGCGTATTACTCTTCTGAATATAGTAATTTTGAAATTGCACAAATGATTGTTGCTCCACTTAATGAACAAGAGTTAGACTTTATTATATCTTTAGGTGATATGGATAACTTTGGTGATGATGTACTATGGGCAATTGAGGATGTTTTATTTTGTTTTGGAATAGATGTTAATGATCAAAATTATGATTCAGATTGGAATCAGTTTTCAAAAGATTATGAAAAAATGGCTGAAGATATTAGTGATAAAGAAAGTTATGACAACGCTTTAATTAGAATGTAAATTATACAAATCATGAAAAATATAAAAATTAAAGAAATATATAAAGCAAAGTATAATGTTCAAAACTTTTATGAAGTAGTTACGTCTTTAATTAATGAAAATAAATTATTAGGTAAAGAAAATAATCAAAAGGTTCTAAAAGAAAAAATTGAATGTCAAAATGGCGATGTTCGAGTTGATTTGCCAATAAGTTTTGGTTCGGAAAAGGCAACGTATAGATTGGCAATTTTAGGATTAGAACCTAGAGATTCCAATTCAAAATACAACATAGAACGTTCAGGTAAATTTGTTTTTGGAACTCCATTTGGAATAGAATATTGGACTGAAAAAAATAAATATTATAGATGTTTCGAAACGTTATTTCAAAGAGAAGATTGTTATCTATATTTTACAGATGTTGTAAAAGAATATGAAGTAAAAGATTCCAAAGGTGCTGCAGATTTTAATGCTAGAAAAACCTTTTGGACAAAAGCAGCATCGGAGGAAAATATTGCCTTTTTAAAATCGGAATTTGAGATTATTAAACCAACTCATATTTTAGCTCTGGGTAATGATACTTACGCTTTTTTAAACAAACATTTTGGAGATAAAGTAGTAAAAGTTATTCATCCTAACGCAAGGCAAAATCAACAATCTAAAGAAAACGCATGGGATATTGCCAAAAACCAATTGAATGCTGTTTTTTTAAAATAACATTGACTAGTCCTAAAATATTTAGGACTAGTCAAATGGTAGGTTTGTTTTCAAATTTTTTGCTTATTTATTGAAAAATCAAGCAGAGACGCAGAGAAATTGAGAATGAAGCTTGGCGACTTAGCTTAAATAAATTAATTACAATTTTTTTAATCGGACAAAAGTGATATTAAATAAGAATTAAAAAAAAAAACTTATTTTTTATTATAGCTTAACCGTCAATAAGAGAACTACAAGATTTATATTCAGGTTCATAATATAAAGTAAAACCTTTATCTCTATGAATCTTCATTTCTGGGCTGATCAATTCATTTTCGTAAATTAAATAACTTCCTATATATTCAGCTCCCGAATCATGAAAGTCTGCCATGTTGCTATATTTTAGAAAAGCTAATTTTTCAAAATTGAAGTCTTTGGTTTCAATATAATATTCAAAATCAACAATATTATCATGTTCTATTGTAACATTTTGGACACGAGATTTAAATTTTTCCAATCCAAATGGCTTTAGCCATTCATCTATTATTAGTGTGCCATTTTCTGATTTGCCTATCCATGTTGATTCGTCAATGTTGAAACGATTTATTTGTTTGTTCCAGATGGCATTTGCTGTTGCTATAGCTTTTGGGTCATCATCTTCGTCAACCCAGTTTATTTCCCCTAAAAAATCAGATAACTTTTGTTCAGCAACAACTTCTTCTTCATTTACATAAATTGTAATAAATGCATCATCTTCAATAATATTTATATCCTCATCTGAATGCTCTAAAATGGTATCATAGAATTGATAATAACTTGCATGACCTGCTTTAACACTTTCTAAAAATTCGGATAAAAGCGGGCAGTTGTCTTTAAAATCCTCCATATTCATATTATCATGGAAAATATCTAAACCAGACTCAAAACCACTTTCTAAAGTTGTTTCATATAACAGGGTCATAAAATCTCCCATTTCCTGAACTTCATTTGATGTAAACTGGAGTGCTTTTTCACATTCATCGAAATATTCAGGTCTAACGATTCCAAATAAATAATTTGAAATGCGACCACTTATAGTTATTTTTACTAATGAATTCTCAATCTTATTAATTTCATTTTCAAGTTTTGTTATTGTTTTGTCTTTCTCATTTTCTTCAAACTTTTTATTTGACATGTTAAAAAGTGAACCTTCCCATTTTCCTTTCATAGGTCCTGTGTCAAGTCCTTTTTTCCAGTTTCCTTCAAGCTTATTGTCTTTAATCTTAAAATCAACTAAACCCTCCATACCTTTGTTTTTCCATTGGCCTTTGAAAGTGTTATTTATAAATGTTCCTTTTAACGTTCCATTTTCCTGATAAGTACCAGTAGCTTCTGTGCCGTTAATGTTTAGGGTTAGTTCCCCAAAGTTTCCTTTGAATTTCATAGCTTTAATTTAATATTGTTATTTGATTGAAGGTAAATTATTGGAACCCATCATTAAAACTAAATATTTATTTTGATGACTGAATAATGCACTTGTTATTTTATTATTTTTTGTGGTAAATGGTTTTAATATTAATTTATTTATTGGAATACTTGCCAAATCGCATTGGTATTTTAACCATTCACTATTCATTATGGTTTTGTTTGAAATCGTATCGTTTGCACTACAAGCAGCAACTATTAAGACTGGTTTTTCTGATAAAAAAAATTTTAGCGCATTTTGATAAGTTGTTAATGTATAAGATTCTCGAATTGATTTAAGTGCTTTTGGTTTTGATAATTTTTCACTGTGAAAAGGTATTGTTTCAATATTTACAACTCCATCAAATCCTAAATGATTTGCAAAATCGGTACTTTTCATTAATCTTCTGTAAGCAGGACCTGAACCTTTCTGTTTTTTAAAGGTTTCTGAAGTATAAACAGTACTTAAAATGGAAGTAAACGAATTAAAGTCAATATTTTTATGCTGACTAATATGTTGAAAATCCATACCTGATCCAGGGTTAGTCAATAGAATATATAAAGGATTTTTACCATTTTTGAGCACAAAATATGGTTCAGGTGAATAATTCATTTGAAAAAGCTTATTTAAAGTTAAATCTTCTTTAAATTTATCATTTTTCCAATCATTATAAAGTTCTTCACATAGTGATAAAAAGTCCAAATTTTGATTTGAAATATCCATTTTTAATTTTTTTGTTAATACCTTTTATAAGTGATTTTTTATTTAGCTAACTTTTATTAATTCCCAGTTTCCAGAACTACCATACGATTGTGCTTGAGCATTAAAGCCAAGTTTCTTGATTACTGCTGCTGTTTCTGTTGCTGTTGGATAACTTGAGCTTTGTGACGGTACTTGAATTTCGTAGCCTTTAGGTAAATCTCCATAATTTCTTTTTGCTGTTAATTTGTATAGTG
>JBIPOM010000098.1:0-7798 GCA_044379175.1 Flavobacterium sp.
TAAGAACACCAAACTATTTATAAAAAAAATCGCCTCAATATTGAGGCGATTTTTTTGTGAATTTAATTTTCACTTTTATGATAATCTGAAGTATAAAATAATTTGATATTAAAGACGACTATTAGAATGAACCCAGCCAACTTGTGCGATCAGAACCAATACGTAATAGCTAGTGTGAATATCTTGTTAGTACATACTAAGTAAAAAAGCAACACTAAAGTTGTGGTTTTTATTAAATTTATTTTTAATAGTACGGATTTCTAAACCGAGCTAATAGGGATTTTACTTTTTAGTTAAATTTTTAATTTTAACGTCTTCAATATCTGATTTTATTTTTACTACTTCATTGGTATGGTCATTTGGTATGGTCATTGATAACACATATTGTTTTATTTTCCAGCTTCCGTTACCTTCATCAACTATTACACCACTTCCACGACAAATTTTCATTTGAGTATTTAACAATTCGTCAAACCAAGCTGTTTTCCTATCTGATGAGAAAAAAATATGTCTCTCTAAAGCGGTAAAATTCCAAGCTTTTCCTTTATCGAAAAAGGGTTTGGCAAATTCCATAAATGCTGGTTTGGTCCAGTTTTCTGTAGCGTCGGTTCCGATGAAAATAGCATCATTTGCCATCGCATCAAAATACGAATTAAAATTTGCTTCAGCTGCAGCTTGATGCCAATTGTTTAAAACGAAATTAATTTCGGATTCTTGAATTTTTTGATTTGCAGCCTGTTTCGATTTACATCCGAATAAAATCAATCCAACAAAAACAACTATAATTTTTTTCATTCTAATAATTTTTTGGTAATGGTGCTACTTGCAATTTTAGAAGCAACAAACCCTAAAACCGTAATGGTTACTATAACAATAATACAATTTTTTATTTCGAAAAGCACTGGATATGCTAAGAAATCAGTAATCATTATTAATTCATATTGCTGTTGAATTAAGATGACAATAATTCCTAAAATTAGCCCAATAATCCCTCCAAAAATTGAAATAATATTTCCTTGAAACAAGAAAATATTTTTTAAGTATTTTATTTCTGTTCCTAAATTGTATAAAGTTTTTAGATTGTTTTTCTTCTCAATAATCATCATAATTATTGCCCCAATTAAATTGAACAATGCAATAATAATTACTAAAGTAAAAATAAGATATACTACAATGTTTTCGGTATTGAGCATTTTATACAAGGCATCATTTAACTGGGCTCTATTTTTAATTTTTATCTGATTCGGGAAAATGTTATTTAATGTATCAATAGCATCCGATTCGGATACATTTGGTGCCAATTTAAAATCGATATAAGTCAATTGATTGGATTTGAAATTCAGTAAGGCTTGCGTTAATTCAATAGTAGAATACACATATTTTTCATCCACTTCTTCGCTAACTTGAAATATTCCAGAAGTAAGTAAGGGCGATTTATTAAACGCATCATCTGGATTTTCAATTAAACCAGAACCTGGTTTTGGAACATATACCTCTAAAATATTATTAAAATCGAAAAGTCCTAAAGCCAATTTTCTGGAAATACCAGCACCTACAACTACCTGATTGGTGTTGGGTTGCAACCAATCTCCAGCATTTAAAAAAGAATTCAACTTGTTTACCTTACAAAAATTTGCATCTACCCCTTTTAAATAGGCTACATGTTCTTTATTGTTATAGTAAAACAAGGCCCGTTCTTCAACAATTTTGGTGTAGTTTTGAAATTCTTTTGCTGATTTCAATTGAAAAACTTGAGATTCAGATAAAAAGAATGACTTACCATTGCGGGTTTCAATACGCAAATCTGGATCAGTTGCATTCGAAAAACTTAAGCTAAAATCGCGTAACCCGCTAAAAACGGAAAGCACTACAAAAAGCGCCATAGCACCTACAATAATTCCAAAAGAAGCAATAAACGAAATCACATTTATGGCGGTAGTTTTAGACAAACTAAACGCATATCTTTTAGCTATGTAGAAAGGAAAACTCAAGTTATGATTTTTTTCTTTTTTCTAATAAATCAGGATTTTCGATTGGATTATCTTTTCTTGAAAGCGCATTGTCAATTTTTTCTATATAGTCCAAACTATCATCAATAAAGAAAATTAAGTTGGGCACACGTCTTAATTGCAATTTTACACGTTGCGATAAATCGTGTTTAATTAAAGGGGCGTTACTTTTAATTGCGGCCAATAATTCTGGTCCTTTTTCGGAAGGAAAAACACTTAAATACACCTTTGCGATGGATAAATCTGAAGTTACATTTACTTTAGAAACAGAAATAATTAAGTTAGAAATTGAATTTTTTCTAATTTCACCTTGTAAAATATCTACTAAGTCTGTTTGCAATAATGCCCCGATTTTTTTTTGTCTATTTGTTTCCATGAGGCAAAAATACAATTTTTACTCACAAAATAAGCAGAAATACCTTTATGAATGTTTATTTTTGCATATTAATTCCTGTAAAAATGAGAAAAATAGAACATATTGGCATAGCCGTTCATGATTTAGAAAATTCAAATGAATTGTTTTCAAAACTTTTTGGTCAAGCGTCTTATAAAATAGAAGAAGTAGCAAGCGAAGGCGTAAAAACCTCCTTTTTTATGTGTGGTCCAAATAAAATTGAATTGTTAGAAGCCACAAATGTAGACAGTCCGATTGCGAAATTTTTAGAAAAAAAAGGCGAAGGCATCCATCATATCGCTTTTGATGTAGAAGATATTTATGCAGAAATAGAACGACTAAAGTTAGAAGGTTTTACTGTTTTAAATGAAACGCCAAAAAAAGGGGCTGATAATAAATTAGTCGCATTTTTGCATCCAAAAACCACAAACGGCGTGTTAATTGAACTTTGTCAAGAAATAAAATAGATTGATTTCAAGAACATTACCTTACTTTTTTAGAATCGTTTAAAAAAAGATTTGTTTGCAATTAAAAATAGTAGTAATATTGCACCTCCAATAGAGGTCCTATAGCTCAGTTGGTTAGAGCACCTGACTCATAATCAGGTGGTCCCTGGTTCGAGCCCAGGTGGGACCACAACAAAACCCTTGTAAGTATCAGTATTTACAAGGGTTTCTTATTAAAAAGTTGAGCAAAAAGTTGAGCAAAACCGAATGCTCAACTTTTTTTGTTTGGTATATTTATGATTTTTTAACTTGATTATTTTTGTAATGAGGTTGGATTGTAGACACTAATAAATTGCAGATTTTCGGTGTTCTGAACCAAAATCAACTCTTGATTTGATATTGTCTTTTTCATTTTTAACAATTCGTTCACCATATTTGTATATCCCGTCATAATACAGGGTGACAATAATGTTTTTTTCTTTGCATTGAAGTTCACTATTATGCCCACCAACACAATACCTCCCGTCATCCATTTTTCTACCAAATTCAAGTTCAATGAGTTGTTCGTAATAGAAAAAATAACACCTTTTGTTTCTTCTTTCAATGCGTAGTGATTTGTTTGTATAGTCAAAAACAGGCATCTTCTTTTTTGCCTCTTCTTGATATTTTTTAAGAATAGTTGACTTGTTTCTATTGTATTCCTTTTCCTCAACTGAACCAACATAATTTTTCTTATCTGAGAATACTATAAGTTGAACGTATTTGCCATCACCTTGTAGATATTTTTCGGTAGCATAATTTACTAAGATAAAATCCTTCATAATTGCTAGTTTTCCGAAATCATCTTTATATAATAGTTCTTCTTTATCTTTGAAAGAAGTGGTAAAAGAAGATAAAATAAATAATAACGATGTTAAAATGGTTGTTTTCATAATATTGGGGTTTATATTAATAACAATATTAACCTCAAATTTATTGTTTGGTTTTTGAAAAAGACAATTATAATTCTCATTTTCCAAATACAGATGATTAATTTTTACTATGAAACTTATAGTTTTTTAATGTGATGATATTTATCAATAAAAACTATAATTATGAAAAAACTAAAGAACTCAAATTTAACTTTTACAATAAATGTGAAAGATTTTAACACCGACAATGATGCTATGAATTATTTAATAAAAGCGATTAAAACTTCATTAGAACTAAATCGGGATAAAAAGTTTTTAAACGATATGAAGAAGGCGGATGATATTATACTGACTTTAAAAAAGAACTTAAAAGTTACAATTAAAGATTGTAGATGTAAATAATTTCTATTTTCTGCTAAGAAAATGGAAAGTTTCTTGTTTTGAGCTGGGCTGGGGCAAGCTAGGATTTTAGCTTGCGACACTTGAAGGTGCCCTGGTTGCTCAACTGATTATTCAGTCCCACGAGTATTTACAGAGAATATCTCCGACCCCATTTATCCGACTCCGTTCAATGAGGATTTGTATTGTATGAATAGATATCATATTCCCCCACTTCATATCCTCTTCTTCTCGTGGTGGGGTTTGCCGGTCAATATGACCCATCATTATCTATTACTATAATAAATATAGTCAAAAATGAGAAAGTAAAGGTTTAAGTTAATTTATTTTGAAAGTATCTCATACAATCTGTGATTTACATAATAATTTGCCGTACCTAATTTCTCTTTTCTCAGCAAACCATCATCTGCTAATTTATTCAGATATGAAGCGGCAGTTATTCTTGAAATACCTAATTCCTGTTCTAAAAATTCTATTTTAGTATATGGGTGTTTGAATAAGTTATTTAGTAAATCTTGACTATAAAATTTATAATCATTTCTAATTTTATGTTTGTATTCAATTAAGAGGGTTTTTATCTTTTCTATAACTGAAATTGTATCTTTTGAAGTTTCTATTACCGCATTCAACATAAACAAAATCCATTCTTCCCATTCATCTTTATCTCTAACTTCTTGTAGTAATCTGTAATAATCTGCTTTGTTAGCGATAATATACTTACTTAAATATAAAATAGGTAAATTAAGTAAATCTTGAAGAACAAGATACAATACATTTATTATTCTCCCAGTTCTCCCGTTACCATCATAAAAAGGGTGTATGCTTTCAAACTGAAAATGGATTATAGCCATTTTTATCAACGGGTCTAATTCACTAAATTCATTGTCGTTTATGAAAATTTCAAGATTTGACATTAAATCGTTTATCTCAGCTATATCTTGTGGAGGAGTATAAATAATTTCTCCTGTTGAGGCATTTTTCAATGATGTTCCCGGGACTTTTCTAAAACCCGCATTGTTTTTTTCTAATAATGATTGTATCTCAATAATACTATTGTTAGTAATAAGTTTCCTTTCAGAAATTAAACTGAATCCCTTTTTTAAGGCTTCAATATAATTATGAACTTCTTTAGCGTTTAACGATTTTATTTCTTTAACATTCAACTCCGCTTTATACAAGTCATCGTGTGTAGTAATTATATTCTCAATTGCAGAACTATCTTTTGCCTCTTGAAGTCCCAATGTATTTATTAAAATACTTTCGTTTGGAATACTTGTAGCAACCCCTTTCAATTCAGCTAATGCTCTATGAGCCTTAGATAATTTTTTTAGAATTTCTTTTGTCTCTAAATCCTTATCTACCGGTAATTTTTTTAACTCAAACATCTTCATATGTATAAAAAGTTCAATTATTTTATCAAAGGTAATTAAATATGATAAGAAAACGCGATTTTTTTATCAAAGTAAATTTGGTCTGTATAAAAAATAAATTTTTCTTTACATATTGAAATAAGAGTTTGTAAATTACCTCATCACAAATATTTTTAAGTTGTATTCCAGGTGGGACCACAACAAAACCCTTGTAAGTATCAGTATTTACAAGGGTTTCTTATTAAAAAGTTGAGCAAAAAGTTGAGCAAAATCCATTGCTCAACTTTTTTGTTTGGTATATTTATGATTTTTTAACTTGATTATTTTTGTAATGAGGTTGGATTGTATACACTAATAAATCGCTGATATGCGGTGTTTGGAAGCGAAATATTATCTCATAAAAATTTGTGAATTAATAAAATTATCCACGTAATTCATACATCCTAGCAATATACTTGCCAACTACATCAAATTCTAAATTTACTTTAGTGCCAATTTCAAAAGTATGAAAAATAGTATGTTCGTAGGTATATGGAATTATAGCCACACTAAAACTGTTTTTAGCTGAATTTACAACTGTTAAACTGGTTCCGTTTACTGTTATAGACCCTTTTTCGATAGTAATGTTATTTAAAGCCGAATCGTATTCAAATGTAAATTCCCAACTACCACTTTTTTCTTGAATAGATGTACAAATTGCGGTTTGGTCTACATGGCCTTGTACAATATGTCCGTCAAGTCTGTCGCCTAATTTCATGGCTCTTTCAATATTTACTTTGTCGCCAATTTCCCACAAACCTAAAGTGGTTTTATTAATTGTTTCTTGAATGGCTGTAACTACGTGTTTGTTATCAAAAATTTCTACAACGGTTAAACAAACACCATTATGTGCCACACTTTGGTCAATTTTTAACTCATTCGTAATATTTGTTTGAATTGTTAAGTGTACATTTCCCTGATCTTTTTTGATATCTGAAATTATTCCGAGAGTTTCTATGATTCCTGTAAACATATGACGGTTTATTTTTATAAATTTGCATCAAAATTAAGAAATAAAAATGGTAAAACATTCGGAAAATATAATTGTTGGTGTTTCTATTGGAGACATGAATGGCATTGGACCAGAAGTAATTTTAAAAACATTCGAAGATACACGAATGTTAGAGATCTGTACACCTGTTATTTTTGCTAATGCTAAAATTGTTTCGTTTTTAAAAAGAACTTACAATTTAACAGCATTCATTCAAGGAATTGACAAACTGGATCAGATTGTTTTAGGAAAAATAAATGTTTTAAATGTTTGGCGCGAAGGTGTTAATTTAGAAAACGGCAAATTAGATGAAGAAATTGGTAAATATGCCATTAAATCATTTCAAGCCGCCACAACAGCATTAAAAAATGGTCAAATAGATGTATTGGTAACTGCACCTATAAACAAATACAACATTCAAGCAGAGGATTATAAATTTGCAGGACACACGGATTATTTAAACGAACAATTAGAAGGTGAAGCGCTAATGTTTATGATTCATGAAGATGTAAAAGTGGGTTTAATTACAGACCATGTGCCTATCGCAGACTTATCAAAACATATTAATTCAAAATTAATTGAGAAAAAAATAAATACCATACATCAAAGCTTAATTGCTGATTTCAAAATAAACAAGCCAAAAATCGCGGTGTTAGGACTAAACCCTCATAGCGGTGACAACGGCGTAATTGGCAAAGAGGATGATGAAATTGTGAAACCAAGTTTAGAGAAAATTTTTAAAAGTGGCCTTCAAGTTTTCGGTCCGTTTTCAGCAGATAGTTTTTTTGGTTCCAATCAATATAAAAATTACGATGCGGTAGTGGCAATGTATCATGACCAAGGTTTAATTCCTTTCAAAACCCTTTCCTTTGGTGAAGGTGTAAATTTTACAGCAGGATTAAACAAAGTAAGAACCTCGCCAGATCACGGTACAGGGTTTGATATTGCAGGAAAAAATATAGCCAACGAAAGTTCTTTTAGAGAAGCCGTTTACAGCGCTATAGATATATATAAAAACCGAATGGAATATGTTGAATTAACCAACAACCCTTTGAAAAAAGGAACAGGAAAAGTTTAATTTAAAAAAAAGCAAAGAAAATTATTGTAATTCTAATATTTTTGTATCTTTGCACACCCTTATAAAAAGGGAAAAACTGATGTTATGGATATATTAAAAGAATTTTTAATCCCATTTTCAGGATTAAAACTGGGTAAACACCAGTTTGAATTTCAAGTAAA
>JBIPOM010000248.1:0-7709 GCA_044379175.1 Flavobacterium sp.
AACATCTTTCTTTTTAATTGATCCATGTGTAAATCACACAAGTTTAATTCTCGTGGATAATCATTAAATATTCGTGTTGCTTCTTCTTTACATGAATATTCTTCACACACCTTAAAAGCATTCCACGCTACCTCTGTTTGGTCTTTAAGCCTTATCAAGATCCACCTCCTCTGGAATTAACTTCTTTAATTCATGAAATGATTTAGATACAACCTGCATCTGATTTCTAGTATCAGTATCAAAAATAGCACCATACTTATCATGAAATTCTACAATTGGACCTAATTCTGTTACTACATTACCAAGAGTGTTTTGTACATTTTCTATATATTCAAAAGCAGACTCTCTCGATTGATTAAGAAAGTTTATAAAACCTTCTTGAACGTCTGTTTTTACAGAATCCTCTTTGTCTTTATTTTTTAATTTATCAAGTAAAAAACCATTAGTTGTAGTTGAGTCTATTTGCATCTGAAGCATTTTGTTTAAAGAGTCAGAGTATTGAAATTTTAACCATAAATTTTTTAGTACTGTTACTATAGACAACGCTGTAGTAAAAATTAATAAAAATATTAACCAACTATTTTGCATCTTTTATAGCCTCTCTTGTCAATAAAACAATAGCACCATTTTGCTCTAATGTTTTTTTAACTTTAATTATATACTCAACTGCTGCTATCTTTCCATCATGATCCAACCTGGCCAAAGACTTAGGATCCAGTTTAACAGACAAAAAATTATCATTATCTATGATCTGCACACCAAAGTTTTTAGGTGCAGTAATAGAACGAAAAGCCCTTTTCATATTGTCAGTATACATTTTTTTCCTTATAAAAGTATATCATAAGTATCCAATATAGTCGCTACAGATACCGTATCCATTAAAATTATCAAGGTATTCTTGCGTTGGCCTTTCTAAATGAACAATAATAGATTGTTTTAATATATCTTTTTCAGGGTATGTCCAAATGTAATTATTGCTTGTTAATGTAAAGTCATCTGTTTGATGCCAAAAAAATTTACAATTTGATAAATTTTCCTTAAAGAAAGTCAAAGATTCTAAATTTTTACAATGAAACCAACCATTAAGCCCTATATCATCAATAATTTTTAAATCTACCTTATGTTCAGGCATATCATGTCCAAAATATAGAAAACCACCTATAACCCAAACATCTATCTCTACCTCATAATTTTTATTTATTGCATTAAAAATACTATCTACAGTATTTTCTTTATCTAAATCAGGTCCATATAGATTACCACGGTGTGATATTTTTATCATTGTTTTTCTACAACAATTTTATCATTTACAATCCCAGGAAGTTTTATACAAACAATTTCACAATCTTCTAAAAATTGTTGATCAGAAATTTCATATGGATAAATAATAAAAATGTCTCCAGAGTTTAATTCTTTTCCATGCATGATCATTTTGCCATGTACTAATAAATTAACTTCAACAACTTTTGTTTGATAGTGTAGTTCATACTGTTCATCTTTTTTATGTATCCTAAAACCAACTTCAACATCAGATGTTTTAAAAGCGTTTGGTTCAAAATTTCCAATAAACCAACCACGGATCATATCATCTATTTTATATGTTTTCATATTTTTATTATCTCAACTCTCTTTTATTATATATATCAATATCTTCTGGTGTTCCTAAGCAAATAAACTCTTCATTTTTAATATAAAATGGAAGAATATCAATTTGATTTTCAATTAAGTAGTTATAAGTTTCTGATATATATGTTTCTAAGATATTATTTTGTTTAAAATTTTTAACCAACATGTTACCAGAATCAATAAATAACTTGCCATACTTCCAATAATGTATTCCCATTAAACAATCATCACTAATTGCTTTTTTTTCCTTTACTTGAATTATACGATTATTTTTAATTTTTGCAAAACTATGTTTTTCATTAGTTGATTTATGTAAAACCAATGCGGCATCTGGATCTTTATCTGCTATTTCATCTAAAAACAATTGTGAATTCCATTTCATAAGTTGGTCACAATTTGTAATAATTAAAGGATTGTATTGGTCTATATGTTCAAGAGCAAGCAAACATGTTTCGGTAGGCCCGCTTGTGCTTTTGTCTGATCTTATCTCTACATAATCTGTACAAAGTTTGTTAAATATATCTGTAAGTTTTTTATTATACTCTTGATTGTCATAATTTCTTGTTATAAAAATATACCTTCCTTTAATATTTAAAGATTCAATTGCATGTTCTATAAGTGTTTTTTCGTCAACCTGTATCAATGGTTTTGGAACATTGGTTTGATCTTTAAATCTTTGACCTAAGCCCAACATGGGTATAATTATATTTATCTTACTCACTTATTAACTCCATAAGATATTTATTATTTTTAAAAGATTTAATAATTTCTTCTGGATCTCTAGAGTGAGGAATGCTTATATATTGATGATTCATAACAACAGATAATTCAAGATAAAAAGACATGACCTGATCGTTTCCGTTAGTTGCTATAGTGGTCATTAGTTCAATAACTTTTTGATTTTTTTGCATAAGCACACAGTTAGTTAATCCAGAACCACTTGCTGATATTAATAATTTAACCTTACTCATAAAATTTATTTGATCAAATAAAGATTCAAACTTTTCAGGATAAACTATTTCAAAACCATGTTCTTTAAAAAAAGTTTCTATCAAACTTTCATCATTAATTCGTTTGTCTGTTTTAAACTTTAATGGCAAAGATCCATTTTTAGGAGTGTTCATCTCTAAAAAGTTATCTCTTTCTAACACCATTGATCTACTCAAATAAACTTTTTTATTTGGAGGTAAACCATCTTTATTAATATATGCAGAAAGTGTTTCTACTAAATCATCAATTAATATTTTATATTTACCATGTTCGACTGTTCTAACATAGGTAGCCTTGCTAAATATTGCAATCTTTTTATTATTTTTATTATAAATAATTTTATATTTTATTTTAAAATCTTTTAAAATATTAAAAAAATCTCTAAGGTAAGGCTGTCCTAAATGACCTGACTCATACTGATCTTGATCTACCTCTATTAAAAATAAACATGTTGGATCTTTTTTAAATAAATTAAATATAAATGCAACTTCGTCAATATAAAAATGATAAAAAGAATTAGACATTTTAAAATATGCGACAGTGTCTTCTTTAAAATAGTGCACATCACAATTTTCAGAAATTTGTTTATCAATTTCAACTTTATTTCCTAAATTGTAGTTTTTATAAGTTGAGTTATTATAAATAAAAAGATTTTCTTTATTTATAAATTCAAAAAACTCTTCTTTGTTTAAAATCATGTCTTACCTGATCCCATAGTAAGTGTTTGCCAAATGTTTGCCCAGATTGGTTTTGTTTTGTGTTTATTAAACTCTCTAGATATTTCTCCTTGCTCAAGATAAATACCGCCCCAAACTCCCCATTCTTTTTGAGTAATACCAACAGAAAAACATTCTTTCATGACAGGACACTCTAAGCATAGTTTGTCTATGGCTGGCCTAAGCATTAAATCATTTTCATATTTTTCAAAAAAAATATTAGTATCATATTTATAACACGATGCCTTATCTTTCCATTCATGTTTTTTCATATTAACCTACATATTTAGTTGGCATATTCCAACCATCTCTTGATGGTGAAAATATTTTTTTAATATACCATGCTCCATTTACAAAAGCACCAGTAGTAGATAGACGTCCTTTATCTGATTGCGTCAGTTCTATTACATCCCAACCATCCCAAGATAGTTTTTTATTATTTGCAACAATTGATTCCATAGTTTCTAGTTTATCAATTATCATTTTGCACCACTATCAATTGCCTTAAACCCATCTTCTCTGTCAAACAAAACCCAGTCCATTGATTCTATTTGCATTTCTCTATTTATGTGTTCAAGAATAATATCTTTATCTAATTCTCCACATGTGTATAAATCAAATTGTAACATTGCAGGATCTTTTTCATCCCAAATATGAAATGCGATATGAGATGTTTCAATCATTACTATTGCTGTTAAGCCACGATTTCCTTCTGCTTCAACATAAGAAGCAAACGGTCCTTTAATAATTTTCATTTGTATTGCATAAACTAATCTTGTTAAAAACCCAACGCCATCTTCTGGAGTCTTTAATGGATTCTTTACTTTGGCATTAATTAATATGTGCTTGTGTTGTAACATTGTTTTCTTTCTCTAGTAGCGGAATATTCCAACTTCAACGTTGTGAAGTTCTGCTTCTGCAACTAATGCAGAAGGTTGATCCTGTGGTGTACTTAAATAAGCAAAGTAACCAATTGAATCAAAATTTTCTTTTAGCCATGTTGGGGCAACCTTAAAGAATTTAATTTTTTTACCCCTTGCTCTTAATCCTCTTTCAGATAAATTTGAAAACTCTGAAACCATAGAATTAACTTTGGCTGGACCTGCTGAGTAGATGTGAAACTTATCATCATTTTCTGGTAAAGATGCTAGTGCCACACCCATAGCCCTGATGAATACACTATAGTCTTCAAAAGTTTTGCTGCCTTGAACTGCAACTATCATGCCTATTCACCCTTTCTAAGTTGATCTATGATAAAAAGCATCTTATCTAATTCTACCTTATTCATACCCATTGTGTCAACTACCTGTGCATTGTTTTTATCTATATCTCCATCAACAATATTTGACACATAGAACACATTATTTTTAGTCCAATAGGCTTTGCCTTCTACAATGAGCACCCTAACGTTAGTATTTTTTAGGTGCTTACTTGATTGATTGTCTTTATTGTTAATCTTACTTATTTGATCTACCTGCGGCAATAGGGGGGACAGGATACGGTGTATGTGGCTTTGACTATACCTTATTAAAAAAAATGGCTCACGTTTATTTCTTTTATTTATTAAAAATACAAGAAAAATAAATAATATAAGCGTTGTTGTTACAGTACCAAGTAAAAAATCCATCTATTACGCCTGATCTTTCATTACAATTCTTATTATTTCTTTTAGACTATACTTGTTATTTTCTTCTAATTTTTCTACTTCTTTTTTATTAAATGCTTTTGGCAGCAATTTTATCTCTGGATCTTTTTGAGTTATATCCATTGCTATAAAACCATGTTGCCACAATGCCATCGTCTCTCTACTAAAATATGTAGACATTTCATTATGAAGATCTGGACTAACATCCTGTAGTTTTGAAGTAAAATTATACAATGGTTCACCAGTGTCTATATCAATACCAGCAACCTCAAGTGCACCAAGCAAAATAAGATTTGCTATAACGTCTTTGTCATCACTCATTATTAACTTTCTATTTTATTGGTGTTATGGAAAATGCAGTTTTTTTACAAGGTTTTAATCCTGCTGTAATTGCATCTTTTTCTTTTTTATCAACAGACAATGACCATCTAACTTTAATTGATACCCAATTAGTTAAATACTCACAAACATATGCTTTGTTTGTTGGTAACCAATCTGCTGGATCTCTATCTGATTTTGATCTATTAGATGCTCCAGTCACTGCAATTAAATGTCTTAAATCAGTTTGATCATTTGCATACATCTCACGTTTTTTTGCATCCCATTTACTTGCACCAGAATCCCATGACTCAGCCAAGGGAACCATATGATCTACATCAAGTTTTCCTGCTTCAGTTACAGTAGTATTATCGTAGATGCTTAACCACTTACCGCCTGTAATTGCACATTTTTTATCAACAGTTGGTTTTATAATTGCTTCTGAAATAATAACTGCTTTTCTAGAATCACAACCTTTGCCTACTCCAACCCAATGTTTAAACTGTTCTCTCTTATATCCTGTACGAACTTCATCAGCAACCTTTAGAGTGTTTAATGCTGTTAAGGCATCTTTGTACTTAGTATCTACAGCATTTGCTGAGATAGTGTTTAAAGATAAAACTGCTGCACAAACCATAGTGAGTGCTGTTTTTTTATTAATCATACATGTCTCCCATTTTCTCTACTTCAAAACTACTTTTATTGGTATAAACTATGTTAGTAATGTTTGGTAATTTAATTATTTTAGCATCTGGAATACTATTTTTAATTAACTCACTTACTTGTTCAAAATGTAACGGATCGTTTTCAGTCATTCCAGAAACATGCTTAACGCCAATAACTACTTGAGGGTTTGTGTGCAAAGTATCAACATACTGTTTTAAATTTTTTTCATTCCATGATTGATAAGTATCTGTCATTAAAGTAGTTTCTTTTTTCCAATCAAAAAGCCTAAACTTTCTTATAACATTTATGGCTCGCGTTGGCAGAGCATCTTCGTGCTCATCGCCAGTATTAACTATCTTATGATGAAAAAACTCTGGATCTTCCCATGCTCTGGCAGATGTGTTTTCTTTTGTATCTACCCAAACCACTATATCTGCTTTTCCAAATATTTTTCTGTACTGCTCTATGTTAAAAACGGCATCAACTATAACTGGCTTATCTTGTTTAGATTCTAAAATTCTTGCCAATGTTCCTAGTTTTTGATAGTACACTAACTCATTAGAACCTGAAAAAAAATCAGTAAATATTTCTTTGTCTAAATGTAGACCATTTATTCTATCTCTTACAGCATCTGCAATCTCAGTTGCTCCAGATCCAGGTAGTCCTATAAATTGAATTATCATTTTAACTAAAGTACCTGTCGTATTGTAATACAACCTCAACAAGCATGCTATCAATAGAGCCAATGGACTTAGTTATCATAAGATCATATTCATCTTCTGATGGTGCTTCCCATTTAAAATCAGATGGAGCACCTTGAGGAGGAATTGGAACGACTGCATCTTGTTCATCAATTGTGTTTACCCAAACAGTGAACGTATCGTACGCATATGGAGAATCTTTAAACTGTTCTCTTGCCTCTTTTGTTGGAAAATATCCACTTGGAACATACAGGTCTACGTTGTTTCTTGATGCCACGGTACCAATTGTTCGTAGCCATCTAGCATATGGGGATTCTGTGCTTGCTGTAGGCAACTCCCTGTCTGTACAAAAATATCCACCCATTTTATCTGAAAAATCTTTTGCAAGTTTATTTCTAATTTCTGGGTCTAACCCAAAAAACTGAACGGTACGCATTTTTTAGTCCTTTCCTTTCAACTTATTCTCAATCAATCTATCTCTTTCGTCTACAATATTAATAGCAAACTTCATAATTTTATCATAACCCACAGCATTATCAACAATCTTATTATAATGATGTGCACAAAACAATAGATCTCCATCTAAGCCCACAGCCTTTACATAGGCCTGTGCATTACACCTATCACATCTATCGTTTAATGTCAATAGATATTCGTTTACGTCTGGAGTTGTTTTAGTCATTAACATAATTATACCTTTGTTTAGTAGTTATACCAATTTTAGCACATACCTTGAACTTTGTCTAGTATGTTATTTTTTTCTTTTATCTGTTGAGTAAAAACCATCACCGTTAAAAACACTAGCGACTGAATCATATTTTCGAACCAGGGATATGTTGCATTTTTCACAATCATACCCTGGATCGTTTTCCCTAATTGAGCGAACTTTTACGTATTCTGTTTGACATTTTTTACATATATATTCATAGATGGGCATTAGGCCACCTTTTTACCAAACCTTGACCAGGCTCTTTCATGTAAGAAAAATCCAAGCATTTCACATGCTGTATAGATTATTGCAAAAGATCCAGCATATTCCCAATGTGC
>JBIPOM010000099.1:0-7637 GCA_044379175.1 Flavobacterium sp.
AATTCAAAAGAGATAATAATCTAAACTATACGCCTAATCAAGTTGTTGTTTCAACAGGTGCAAAGCAATCACTTTACAATATTGCACAAGTAATGCTGAATGATGGTGATGAAGTAATTCTTCCTGCACCATTTTGGGTATCGTATTTCGAAATTATCAAACTTTCTGGGGGAATTCCAGTTGAAGTGCCAACTTCTGTTGAAACAAATTTCAAAATAACACCTGAACAATTAGAAGCTGCCATCACACCAAAAACAAAAATGATGTGGTTCAGTTCTCCTTGTAATCCTTCAGGTTCTGTATATAATAAAGAAGAGCTAACCGCCTTAGTTGCCGTTTTAAAAAAATATCCAAATATTTACGTAGTTTCAGATGAAATTTACGAACATATTAATTACACTGATTATTATTGTTCTATAGGTTCAATCGAAGGAATGGAAAACAACACTATAACTGTAAATGGCGTTGCCAAAGCATTTGCTATGACTGGTTGGAGAATTGGTTATATCGGTGCTCCAGAGTTCATAGCAAAAGCGTGTACTAAAATGCAAGGTCAGGTTACAAGTGGAGCCAATTCTATTGCACAACGAGCAACAATTTCGGCATTACAAGCTAATCCGTCTCAAATAAAATATATGGTAGATGCATTTCATAAACGCCGCGATTTAGTTTACGGATTAATGAAAGATATTCCAGGTTTCAAATTAACTAGTCCAGATGGTGCTTTTTACGTATTTCCCGAAGTTTCAGCTTACTTTGGAAAAACATTACGAGGAACAGAAATTAAAGACGCTACAGATTTTGCCATGTATTTATTAGCCGAAGCCAACGTAGCAACCGTAACTGGTGAAGCATTCGGAAGTCCAAATTGTTTACGACTTTCATATGCCACAAGTGAAGAACAGTTAATAGAAGCAATTACAAGAATTAAAAATGCTTTAGCATAAATACAAAACGGAACCATTAGAAATTTAGTAAAGATCTTAATTTCTAATGGTTTTTTAATTATATGGGCGTTCCCTTTCAGGTCGGGCATTACGTTACAATCTTTTTTTAATTACCTTCGAAAACTTCAGGCAACTAAAAAAAGGATTTTCACGACATTCCCTAACGCAAACCCAATTCAACATTCAATATTCGTTCTTCAACATTCCAAGTTTAAACAATGAATTTTGAAATTTAAAAACAACACAAAATGAATAAAAAAATACTTCTATTAGGTTCTGGTGAACTTGGAAAAGAATTTGTAATTGCCGCACAACGTATAGGGCAAACCGTAATTGCTGTGGATAGTTACGAAAATGCACCAGCAATGCAAGTTGCTCATGGTTTTGAGGTAATCAATATGTTAGATGGTTCGGAATTGGATAGAATTGTAGCCAAGCATCAACCTGATTTTATTGTTCCAGAAATAGAAGCCATTCGTACGGAGCGTTTTTATGATTATGAAAAACAGGGAATTACCGTAGTGCCATCAGCAAAAGCGGCTAATTTTACTATGAACAGAAAAGCCATACGCGATTTAGCGGCTAAAGAGTTAGGTTTAAAAACGGCAAATTATCGTTATGCTACTTCATATGAAGAATTACAAAAATCAGTTGCCGAAGTAGGAATGCCTTGTGTCGTTAAACCATTAATGAGTTCGTCTGGAAAAGGTCAATCTACAATAAAATTAAATGAAGATATTGAAAAAGCTTGGAACTATGCTGTAGAAGGTTCACGCGGCGATATTGTAGAAGTAATTGTAGAAGCATTTGTAAATTTTCATTCGGAAATTACGCTTTTAACGGTAACTCAAAATAATAATTTGCCCACTCTTTTTTGCGCACCAATTGGCCACCGTCAAGAACGAGGCGATTATCAAGAAAGTTGGCAACCAGCCCGAGTTTCAGAAAAAGATATTTTGGAAGCACAAGAAATGGCAAAAAAAGTTACTGAAGCTTTAGGTGGTGCAGGACTTTTTGGCGTAGAGTTTTTCTTAACTAATGAAGGCGTATATTTCTCAGAATTATCACCAAGACCTCATGATACGGGTATGGTAACTTTAGCCAATACGCAAAATTTTAACGAATTTGAATTGCATTTACGTGCTATTTTAAGTTTACCAATTTATGAAATTACACAAGAAAGAGCAGGAGCAAGCGCAGTAATTTTAGCTTCTGGAGATTCCAATCATCCTACTTTTAAAGGAATTGAAAACGTAGCATTTCAACCTAAAACAGATTTTAGACTTTTTGGAAAACCAACGTCTCGCCCTTACAGAAGAATGGGCGTAACTTTAACCTATGATTCCCTAAATACACCTATTGAAGAAATTGTTGAAAGAGCTAAAAAAATGGCTACTTTAGTACAAGTAATTGCTTAAAAAAATGAAAAAAATAATTGCACTTGTTTTCAGTTGTTTATTTATAGTTTCTTGCGGCCCAAGAAGATTAGGTTGTGGCCCTAGAAGATGTGAAGTAAATACACCAACACCTGTTAATTCAGATATAAACAAAATACAAGTTTCATAAATGAAAAAAAAGATTGAAATTTTAGCTCCAGCTAAAGATTTAATACAAGGAATAGCTGCTATAAATGCAGGTGCAGATGCAGTATATATTGGTGCGCCTTTATATGGTGCCAGATCTAATGCTACCAATTCTATTGAAGATATTGCAGAATTGGTAAAATATGCACACTTATTTAATGCTCAGGTTTTTGTGGTTATCAATACCATTTTGTACGATAATGAATTAGAATCTTGTCGTCAAATGATTTGGAAATTGTATCACATCAATGTCGATGCCTTGATTATTCAAGATATGGCGATTATGGAAATGGAATTACCGCCAATTGTACTTCATGCAAGCACACAAGCCAATAATCGTGATGCAGATAAAATTAAGTTTTTAGCCGATGCCGGAATCAAGCGTGTCGTTTTAGCTAGAGAATTAAATTTAAGTCAAATTAAAGAAATCAGCGAAGCGTCTGATGTAGAATTAGAGTTTTTTGTAACTGGTGCTTTATGTGTTTCGTTTAGTGGAAATTGCTATATGAGTGTCGCAAACGGTGAACGTTCAGCAAATAGAGGATCTTGTGCGCAAAATTGCCGTTTACCGTATAATTTAATTGATGGAAATGGCGATACATTAATTAAAAATAGTCACTTGCTTTCTATCAAAGATTTTGATGTTTCCAATCAAATTCCAAATTTAGTTGAAGCAGGAATTTCGTCTTTTAAAATTGAAGGACGTTTGAAAGATATTGTATATGTAAAAAATAACGTATCCTATTTACGACAAAAATTAGATGTTTTTTTAGCAGAAAATCCCGAAAAATATACCAAAGCTTCGTCTGGAAAATGCACATATTCTTTTGATTCTTCTTTAGATAGAAGTTTTAATCGCGGCTATACAGATTATTTCGTAAATGAAAGACATCAAGCAATTGGTTCTTGGGAAAGCCCAAAATCAAAAGGACAATATATTGGAAAATTAATCAAAACAATTGGTAATTCTTACGAAATTGAAAACGGACATTTCTTAAACAACGGTGATGGATTGTGTTTTATCAATGAAAATAAGGAAGCGGAAGGGATCTATGTAAATAAAGTTGAAAACGGAATTGTGTATCCAAATGTATTGAAAGAAATCAAGGAAGGAACATTTATTTACAGAAATAACGATGCCGCTTTCATCAAAATTGTAGAAAGAGAAGACAGTGCGATTAGAAAAATAAGCACGACTTTAGTTCTTAAAGAAAATGAATCAGGCTTTGAATTAATTGCTACTGATGAAGATGGTAATGTCAGTATGGCTACTTTAGTACATCCAAAAGAGCTAACTAAAAATAACGAATCTATAGCAGAAAATTTCAAAGTTAATTTAGCAAAAACAGGGTTCACACCCTATAATGCGGATGAAATTACGATTGAATTTTCTCAAAATTGGTTTTTACCAATTTCCAAAATTAACGAAATGCGAAGAACCGTTTTCGAACAATTATCGGAAATTCGTTTAAATAATTATGTTCGAAAGGAGCATCAAATGGTAAAAACATCACATCCTTATCCAGAAACAAAATTGGATTTTATGTATAATGTTTCCAATAAAACGGCTCGAAAATTTTACGAACGTCACGGAGTAACTGAAATTGAAAAAGCATTCGAATTACAATGGGATCCAGGAAAATCGCGTGTTATGACTACCAAATATTGCATTAAATACGAATTGGAACGCTGCCCAAAATACCATCCAGAACATCGAGATAAAAAAGTAAAAGAACCGTTGGTTTTAAAACAAGGTGAATTAGAATACAAACTAAAATTCAATTGTAAACCTTGCGAGATGGAAATTTGGGAAAAAGATGCCGAATTTGAAATTGAAGACGAAGATTAAATTTATACAAATGAAAAACACAGTTTTACACAAAGCAAATACAAGAGGACATGCCAATCACGGTTGGTTAAATGCCTATCATAGTTTCAGTTTCGCAAGTTGGTACAACCCAGAAAGGGTACAATTTGGAATGCTACGTGTTTTAAATGATGATACTGTTGCTCCGGGAATGGGTTTTGGTACGCATCCACATGATAATATGGAAATTATTACCATTCCATTGGAAGGTGATTTAGCTCACAAAGATAGTATGGGCAATGAATCTGTTATTAAAACAGGCGATATACAAGTAATGAGTGCTGGAACTGGAATTCAGCATAGTGAATTTAACCCAAATACTGATTTACAAACAAAATTATTTCAAATTTGGTTATTTCCAAAATATAAAAATGTAACACCACGCTACCAACAAATTACTTTAGATGTTACCAAACAAAAAAATAATTTTGCTCAAATTTTATCCCCAAACGAAGAAGATGAGGGAGTTTGGATTTATCAAGACGCTTGGTTTCATTTAGCTGATTTTGTTAAAAATGTTTCTAAATCTTACGAAATAAAAAAAGAAGGCAATGGAATGTATATTTTTGTTATTTCAGGAACAATTACTATTAATGGTCAAGAATTAGAAACCCGAGATGGTTTTGGAATTTGGAATTTTAACAATTTGGAAATTACAGCAATAACTGATGCGAAGTTTTTATTAATGGAAATTCCAATGGAATAATAAAAATAAAACACATAAGCACATAGAAAAATTTGGCGTAAAGTAAGCTTTGCTTAATATAAAGTTCATCTAGCTATATGTAAAAAAAAATATTTTATATTATCTTTCATAAAATTAAAAACTATGATACTATGTGTTTACAAAAAATTAATAAGTTACCAATAGATATACAATGAAACAACCACCTAAATGGAAATTCGCAATAATGGTATGGTTAGCAATCTATCCTACAATTACTTTAGTTAGTTTATTGATTGGAGATACAATAAAAAACTGGCCTTTACCATTAAAAACATTACTAATGACAGGGGTTTTAGTTCCGTTAATGGTTTTTGTTTTACTTCCTTTATTAAGAAAGCTTTTAGGAAATTGGCTTCATAGATAAAAAATAAAGGGAAATTTCATTTGAAGTTTCCCTTTATTTTTTTATTTTTTTAAACTTATATTTTCAAATGTAGAAACATCAATTATTTCTTCTGTATCAATATCAAATGAAATTTTCACTATATCTCCAACATTAGTTAATGGCAATTGATTCGATATTTGTGAAGAACCTACAAAAATATTTGGATATTCTTTAACGGTAAAGTAATAAAAACTATTTCCGTTTTTTACATCGTTTTGAATTCTTTCAATAGTTGATTCAATAACTTTTTTTGATGATTTACTATCCACGTTTATTTTATTTCCAGAAGAATTAAATGCTGTTTTATAAGCCGTTAATGCTTCACGCATGGTGTTTCCTGTTCCAACTATTGTGTAATCTGAAATGGAAACCATAGCATACATTTTTACTAATCCGCCATTATCTTTTAACGTCATTACATAGGTTGGAATGTTGTTAATATTATACGGAATAGGCAATGACGCTACAAAACCCTTTTCTTGGACTTTTCCTTGTGCCGAACTTTGAGCAGCAAATTCAGTAGCACCACTTTGTTTGTAAAATGTAGTTTGTTTGGTTCGAGTATCAACTAATACAAACCCGACAGCAGATTCATCTTTTCCTACCGATGTAATTCCTGTATACCAATATGATTTATTGTCTTTTCCGTACACTAAAGTTAAATCTTCTGTAATTTGAAGTTTGTTTTCATTAGAAAAATTCCAATATCCTTTTACATATTCACCCCAGTCATTTAATTGGTCTTTAATAAAAGATATCGGTTGAATTCTATCTACCCAAGCTGGAGTGTTTTTAATATTATATTCTTTAATATCTCCGTTTTGGGCATTTACTACTACAATTCCTGTAGCATCATTTCCAGAGAAGCCTACTTGTTTTTTGTATTTTGTTACTACCCAATAAGGCATTCCTGCATCATCAATTTCAAAAGAAAAATCTGTTAAACCAACCGTATTATAACCATTAAAATATAAATAACGATGTAAATTGCTTTGAAAATAGGCTTCTTGTTGATATTTTAAAAAAATAGGTTTTCCATTTACTTCTTGTACTAATTTCACATCTCTTTCATTAGTAGCAGAAACCATTACATATCCTGTAGTTCCTTTTGAATTATTTAACCATTTAAAAAATCCAGAATGAACTAATGGAGCTATCCAGTATAATTTTCCATTAATTTTTTGTATAAAAAATTCACCTAGTTGTGCTTGACTTCCCAATGCTGGTTGACTTCCTAATATTTTTTCACCTAATAAATACGCTAAATTTTCATCTACTACTCGAATTTCATTCATAGAAATAGGAGCAATATGATTGGTTAGTTTATCGCCATTTGTTACTTTTCCTATTAAGTTTCTATAGTCTTCACTTCTAAAAACGGGGTGCGATGTAAAAAAAGGCAAGACAAATGAATATAAAACGGCAATACCTAATAATAAAGCTGGAATTTTCCAAAAAACCTGAACTGGTTTGTAACTTTTTCCGTCGGCACTAATTGTGAATTTAGAAAAAGTAAAAAACAATAATGCGGCAATAATTATAAATAAAATAGTTATTCCCGAAAAGCCATAACTTATAACAGGAAGTGTTACATAAAAAAAGAAAAGCGTTACTAATAGTACTAGTACAATTGGAAGAATTTTTTTCATTTTATTTTAATTTAGAAGTTGTAAATATTAGTCATTAATTGGATTAGATTGTTACAAAATAAGTATTTTTGTTTTTTATTTATAGATTTACGAACAACTCTTAAACTTATAAACTTTTAACTTATAAACTAAAAAAAATGAAAGCATACGTTTTTCCTGGTCAAGGGGCGCAATTTACTGGAATGGGTAAAGATTTATATGAAACCTCACCTTTAGCAAAAGAATTATTTGAAAAAGCAAACGATATTTTAGGTTTCAGAATTACAGATATTATGTTTGAAGGAACCGCAGAAGAATTAAAAGAAACTAAGGTGACACAACCAGCTGTTTTTTTACATTCGGTAATTTTAGCAAAAACTTTAGAGAACTTTAAACCAGAAATGGTAGCGGGTCATTCATTAGGTGAATTTTCGGCTTTAGTTGCTAATGGTTCTTTGTCTTTTGAAGACGCACTTTTGTTAGTTTCCAAAAGAGCTTTG
>JBIPOM010000100.1:0-7561 GCA_044379175.1 Flavobacterium sp.
TCCTAATTCCGCTTCGACTACATACCACTTTTTTTGCCCCAAGTCGATTGCAAAACCGTCTGGAATTGTTCCTGCTCCATCTGCCGTTTTTATCAAAGTCTTTGGTAAATAGAATGAATCCGGACCGAACAAATATTCGTAATTGTCAACCACTACTTTTTCAAGTTCCGCTTCGTTGTCGAACGGTGATTTGATAAATTTTATGTCTTTAAATATTAGCATATTTCTATCTGTTTGTTAGTTGTCTTTGGTCGCCATAGCATGAGGCATAACTTGTATATATGCTCAGCTTTTTGCTGTTTAGTTGAGCAAAGCTAGCTATTTTGATTGGCTTTACTCAACTTTTGTTGCGTATTATTTTTTTTATAAATCATCAAAAGGACTTTTAATCTGCTGAATATTTTTAGTACTCACATGAGTATAAATTTCAGTTGTTTTACTGCTATTATGTCCTAATAATTCTTGTATATATCTTAAATCGGTTCCACTCTCTAATAAGTGTGTCGCATAACTATGACGTAGCCAATGTAATGGTACTGGTTTGTTTAATTTAGCTAATATAATACTTTTTTCAATACTACCTCTACACTTCTAGCAGAATATTGCATTATTTTATATGTTGCAAAAGTCACCAAGCTTTAAGCTTTTATGAATACTATATTTATAAAAAACTATTGATGTAACAAAGTAAAATCAGCCAAAACCATAGCGGCTAATGCTTCTACAATAGGTACTGCTCTAGGTACCACACAAGCATCATGGCGTCCTTTACCTTGTTGGTCTATAAGTTGTCCGTCATGTGTTAATACTTCTTGTTGTTGTAAAAGTGTGGCTACGGGTTTAAAAGCCACACGAAAATAAATATCCATACCATTACTAATCCCACCCTGTATGCCACCAGATAAATTGGTTTTGGTACTGCCATCTTCATTAAATAAATCGTTGTGAGCACTGCCTTTCATTTCGGCAGCACAAAAACCTGCACCATATTCAAACCCTTTTACTGCGTTTATGGACAACATCGCTTTGCCTAATTGGGCTTGTAATTTATCAAAAATAGGCTCTCCCAATCCTATTGGTACATTTTGTAAAACACAAGTTATGGTACCACCAACGGTATCGCCTTGTTTTTTTATTTCGGTAATGTAGTCTTCCATTTTAGCGGCTGTGGCTTCATCTGGACATCGAACTGCATTACTCTCAATTTTAGTAAAATCTAAATCTTGATAAGGTTTGTCTGTATAAATGGTTCCTACTGAAGAAACAAAGGCGTTAATTTTAATCTCAGGTATAATTTGTTTCGCAATTGCACCTGCCACTACCCAATTAACAGTTTCTCGTGCCGAACTTCTTCCACCACCTCTATAATCACGATTTCCGTATTTTTTATCATAAGTAAAATCAGCGTGACTAGGTCGAAATGTATCCTTTAATTGATCATAATCTTGGGACTTCTGATTTTCGTTTTCAATCAAAAATCCAATTGGTGTCCCTGTGGTTTTTCCCTCAAATATACCTGACAAAAATTGAACTGTATCACTTTCTTTTCGTTGAGAAACCAGCTTGGATTGTCCTGGTTTTCTTCTATCTAATTCTGATTGAACAAAGGCTAAATCAATAGCAATATTAGACGGACAACCATCTATAATTCCTCCATAAGACAATCCATGAGACTCGCCAAAGGTTGTAAGTGTAAATCGTTTTCCGATGGAATTAGCCATTTCTCAATATTTTTAACAATCATTAATACATGCAAAAATATCGAATGTTTTTTTTATATTAGCAAAAAATTTGGAAAATGAAAAAAATACTAGTTCTACTTTTAAGTTTAAGTTTGGTTTCTTGTGCAGTGGAAGGGTTGGAAGATACTATAGGCCAAAATGAAAATTCTACCTCTACTTTTACAGATGCCCTACCATTAAATAACGGAAATTATTGGACGTATGATGTAGTGGGACAAACCAATACAAGAGACTCGTTATATGTTTTTGGGGATGAAACAATAGGTGCACATTCTTATAAAAAATTTAAAAACAGAAACAACATCGCTACTGGCTTTTATTGTGCTTCACTAAACAACAATCATGTAAGAAAAGAAGCTGGAAAGTTACTTTTGACAGGTAATTTAGGAGTTGTACAAGGACAAGCACTTCCTGTTGGGCTAGATTTAAGTGTAACCGATTTTATCATTTTTAAAGAAAGTGCTACTAATGGTGAAATTTTAAGCGAAAAAACAGGTACAATTCAACAAAATGTTAGTAATATCCCTATTCTTATTGAATACCGATTAAGAGCTATTGGAGGAGAAAACTTACCTTCATTTACATCTCCAAATAACGATGTTTATCCAGATGTAAAATCTACTAAAATAATAGTGAGTTTAAAAATAACATCTACACAAACTATCGCTGGTTTTCCTATTACTATAACTATTTTACCACAACAAGATGTGGTTGTTTCTACGCAATATCTTTCTAAAAATATTGGAATTGTATATACAAAGACAAATACAAATTTTACATTAGATGCAGCAATAGCAGCTCAGATTGGACTACCTGTTTCTAACGCACAAGTGCAAGAAGAATTTTTAGACACATACGATGTTAATTAACTAAAATGGTTTTGTTTTTTGGCACCAATACAAAAAGATAAGGCGATGTAAATGCGTTTGTTACAAATTCGTTTTTTTCTGGACCAATTTCTTTTAATATAATTTGCGCAGTAGTGTATGTAAAAAGAACATCTGCTACTTCAATATCATAACCACCTGTTGTTTTTTCACCTAAAAAACAGGCAATCAAATCGTGTTTCTCTAAATCAATAGCAAGCAACTTACCAAAAGATTCTTCTTCAATATTTAATGCGGTGATTAGGGCATTAAATTCTTCATAAGTTTTAATTACTTGAGTAGATTTTTCCTTCTTCCCACCTATTTGACTTTTAAATACCACTTCGTAATGATCTTTTTCTTTCTCAACAACTTGCTGAGCAGGTTTACAAGACAAAAACAGCAAACAAATACCAATAAGTGACACCCTATTTTTAAATTTTTTCATATATGTTAAATTTATTTTTTAGCGGTCATATATGGTATCGCCTTTTCATTTATATGTGTTTGCTTACGCAAACTTGTTGTTAATGGCGATTTCATAATTAAGATTCTAAATTAATAGCTTTGTTATACAATTCTTCATACAAAGGAAGTATATTTTTTATATCAAATTTTTTAGCCACTTCAAAAGCTGCTTTTTTAAATTGATGTAACGTGTCTTCCGATTTTAATATAGAAATAGCATTTTTACTCATATTTTCTATATCACCAACAGCGCTTAAATATCCCGAAACACCTTCTTCGTTTACTTCTGGTATACCACCCGAATTACTTGAAATTACTGGCACACTAAATGCCATTGCTTCTAAAGCAGCCAAACCAAAACTTTCTGTTTCAGATGGCAATAAAAACAAATCAGAATATTTTAATATTTGATTGATATCGTTACTATTTCCAAAGAAAATTACTTTATCTGAAATGCCTAAATCTTCACATAGTTTCTCTGCAATTATCTTTTCAGGACCTTCTCCTACCATCATTAATTTAGAAGGAATTTCTTTTTGAATGTTGTAGAAAACTTTCACCACATCTGGAATGTTTTTTACTTTTCTGAAATTAGAAATATGGGTAATTATCTTTTCATTAGCCGCTGCCAAAACAGAACGCTGACAAATGGATTTGTTTTCTAAAGCTGTTTCTTCAATTTCAATAAAATTAGGTATAACATGAATTTCTTTATTAACATCAAACAAACGATACGTAGCTTCACGTAAACTATTGGAAACACTCGTTACAAAGTCGGATTTGTTGATACTAAAAGTAACCGCACTTTTATAAAACGGATGATTTCCAACTAAAGTGATGTCGGTACCATGAAGTGTAGTAATCATGGGAAGTGAAATGCCTTCTTCGGCTAACATTTGCTTCGCCATATAGCCTGCATAGGCATGAGGAATGGCATAATGCACGTGCAACACATCAATTTTATGAAGTTTTACCATATCTACCAATTTGCTAGACAAAGCCAATTCATATGGTTGATAGTGAAATAATGGATAGTTAGGGACATTTACTTCATGAAAATAAATATTCGGATTTAATAATGATAATCGCACAGGTTGTTTGTAGGTAATGAAATGAATTTCATGTCCTTTTTTAGCCAGCTCTAAGCCTAACTCTGTTGCCACTACGCCACTCCCACCAAAGGTAGGATAACAAACTATTGCTATTTTCATTTATTTATCTTGTTGCAACACCAAATCTATTTTACATAAAACTTGACATTTATTTTAGTATTATTTTTTATTTACAAAAGCCGCTTCATAGGTCGTTATCCAATCTTCAACTGAAATTTTTGTAACCAGCTCACCTAATAATTCAAACGGAATTTCATCGAATTTATTAAATCGGATACAACTTTTTCCCATATCTAATTTGCGAGAGCTGTGTTTTGGATATTCCGCCACAAACCAATCGTAAAGGTCCTTGTTGGCATAAATTCCCATGTGATAGAAATTAACACTGTTTTTTTGGGAAGCAAATGTAATAAAAGGCAATGGATCAGCTGGTTTACAATGATATCCTTTTGGATAAATTGTATGCGGAACATAATACCCAATCATACCATAATTCATACCTTCTTCAAAACCAGTTGGTATGTTTTTAATTAGGGTATTTCTTAGCAATTCCATTGGTTTTTTTCTGTCTTCAGGAAGATTATTCATATATTCTTCGACAGTTTTTGCAGCTGAAGTCATAATTAATCTATTATCGATTCGTAAATAATTTTCTGTATATTTTCTCTAATGTTCAATTTTGAGAGTTTATTAATATTTCCATCGGGATAACTCCTATTCGATAGAAAAATATAAATTAAATCCTTTTCAGGATCTGCCCAAACCATGGTTCCTGTAAAACCCGTATGTCCAAAACTTGCTTTAGAAGTACAACCACAAGTAGGCCCTTCGCCACTTATTTGAGGTTTATCAAAACCTGCGCCTCGCCTATTTCCGGTTGCACAAAAATAGCAGGTATTGAAGGCATCAAACGTATCTTTTGAAAAATAAGTATAGCCACCATAAGTTCCTTTTTGTAAAAACATTTGCATTATTTTAGCCACATCTAACGAATTAGAAAACAATCCTGCATGTCCACCAACTCCACCTTGCATAGCCGCAGCCATATCATGCACATAACCCTGAATGGTATCGTATCTATAATACGTATCAATTTCTGATGGCATAATGGTTGACAATTCAAATTTATCTAATGGGTTATATAAAGTATAATTTGCACCTAGTATCTTATAAAAATTATCATCAGAGAGTTTATCCAAGCTTTTATGATGAAATTTCTCTAAATATTCTCTAAATAAAATAAAAGCATAATCGCTGTATTTATATTGTTTTGAAGGCAATAAAGGTCCTTCTTTAATGATATTTATAATCGTATCCGTATATTCTTTTCTCAAGTATAGATTAGTCGATACTTTTAACGGAAAGTTATCAGAAGGTGTAGTTTGATAATATTTTTGACTTGGTTTTTTTAATGAATCTAATGTTTTTACATAAAAAGGCGTCCAAGCTGGTAATTTAGCTTGATGTGTTAACATATCTAAAACAGTAATATCCGCTTTGTTAGAATTCTTAAAATTTGGAAGTAATTGCGATAACGTACTGTTGAATGAAAAATTCCCTTTTTCGTAATCCTTCATTAAATTAGGAAGCGTACTTAATACTTTAGTAAGCGAAGCCAAATCATACAAATCGGTATTTTTTACTTGCCGAACTGCATCATAGGTAGGCGAACCAAACGCTTTTCTGTACACTACTTTTCCTTTACGAGCTACCAATATTTGCATACCTGGCGCAACTTTATTTTTGATAGCCGAAGTAGCTATTTCATCAATTTTTGCCAAAATCTCAGAATTCATTTGTACTTGTTCAGGGAATGCAAAACCAAGTCTATTTATATTTTTGGTAGACATTCCATCTAAAGCACTAAAGTTTTTCTTTATAGAAACAGGCAAAACACCTTTAGCTTCTTTAGCACCAAATAAAATTTCTGCAGCTACAAGTTGAGAAAAAGAATTGTTTTGATAGGCTTCAATTAAACCTTCCGTTTCTTCAAAAGTTGGAATTCTTAATAACGAATACGGTTTGGTAAAAAAAGTAACAATGGTTTTACTATGTTTTGAAATTTTATCAATCCAATTGATTTCGTTAAAAGTCATTTCGTTTTTCTTCCAAATGCCTTCTGGTTTATGATAACCTACAATAACTTTTGAATACCCATCAATTTCCACTAAAAGTGAATCTAGATTTTTAGTTGTAATTACATCAATTTGTGCGTATTCTTTAAGTTTTTCTATATACGTTGTGGCATCTCCATCACCAATTTTTACATAAGCAATTTTCTCTTTATCAAGTCTTTTGATAGGAATTATGTCGTCTTCATTTTTTAGAACTGTAACAGCATTTTCAAACATTTCTAAGTTTAAAGCTTTATATTCTTTTTTATTTAAATCGGCATATAAGTTTTCGAATTCTATAGGACAATAATTATTTAATCCGGCTTTGTATTTATATTTTAATATTTTCTTTACAGAATGTGCCAATCGTTCTTCTGTAAATAAACTATCTGCAAACGCTTGTTTGAATTTTTCAATAGCTACAGGAACATTTTCTGCAAATAACAATACATCATTACCCGCTAAAAAAGCAGCTACATCTATATCGCCAGGTTGTTTAAAATTACTGGCACCTTTCATATTTAAGGCATCTGTAAAAATTAATCCTTCAAATTTTAATTGGTTTTTTAAAATGTCTGTTACTACTTTTTCAGATAATGACGATGGGAAATTTTCACGCGGTTCAATACTTGGCACGTTTAAATGCGCTACCATTACACTGGCTAATCCATTTTTAATAAGTTCTTTATACGGATATAATTCAACTTCCTCAATTCTATCTCTTGAAAAATCTACAGTAGGTAAAGCATGATGCGAATCGGTAGAAGTATCACCATGACCAGGAAAATGTTTAGCCGTAGCAAAAACACCATACGATTGCAATCCACGCATGTAAGCCACAGCTTTTGCAGCCACATTTTCTTTGGTTTCTCCAAAAGAACGATTGCCTATAATTGGGTTTTTGGGATTGGTATTAATATCTACAACAGGACCAAAAGTAAAATGAATCCCCAAACGTTTCGATTGATCCGCCATTTGCATTCCCATTCTTTCAACTAACGAATTGTCTTTAATTGCGCCCAAAGTCATGTTCCACGGATAGGTATGTGTAGAATCAATTCGCATACTAAGTCCCCATTCTGCATCAATACCAATAAGCATTGGTATTTTAGATTTTGCTTGAAAACGATTGGTTAATTTTGCTTGTCGATTAGGACCTCCTTGAAAAAATATTAATCCACCAACTTTATATTTGGTAATCAATTTATCTAAATCTTGTGCGTGAGCTTCGTTTTTATTAGAGTAGGCTGCAATCATAA
>JBIPOM010000101.1:0-7413 GCA_044379175.1 Flavobacterium sp.
CTAAATCTTGTGCGTGAGCTTCGTTTTTATTAGAGTAAGCTGCAATCATAAACAATTGCCCTACTTTTTCTTCAAAAGAAAGTGAATTATAAGTACTATCGACCCACACTTGTTGGGATTGCGTGTTGATTTTATTTTGCGCAAAACCTAAAGTGGTGAGTAATAAAGTGATATATAAATAGTGTTTCATGAAATGTAAATAAATAAAAAAACCATCAAAAATTTCTATTTTATGATGATTTTCAAAGTTAGTTATTTTTTTAGAAAAATCTACTATGCCAACTTTCTTCAGCAGGAACTTCCCAAAATTCTTCAAATTCACCTTTTGTATTTATCAAATTATTAAAAACAATAGTTTTTGAAGTAACGGCTTTTTCCTTTGCCATTTTTTTGAAATCGATAAGTGTTTTATGTGCAATATGTTCTCCCATTTTGTAGGTAACATTCATTTTGTCAAGTAATTCTATTTGAAATTCTTGTTCCAATTGTTGAATAAAATGTACAGAAGCATCAATAGAACAACCCGTGGCGTTTTGCACTTCTTGATTCACTGCAAAAATAATAAATCGATTATATTTTATAAGAAATGAAGCTTCTAAGCTTGTGCCGTGTGCTGCCCAATTTTCAACAAATTCTTGACACTTAACTGTTATAGCAGTAACTTCATCGTCAGTTAATTTTCTGTTCGATTGGTAAATCCAAATTTTAGATTCTTCTGGTAAATTTTCGAATGGTGTGTACATTATTTAATGATTATATCTGTAATTATCTTTGTTTTTATAAAAGAATTTAAAGTTACATCATACAAATCAACTTCATAGTAAGAAATTTCAACTTTATCAGAAATTTTCAATATATTATCTGTAATTAAATAAGAATTATCAAAGCTATCTAAGAGTGCTAATTTATGCGATTTACCACTTTCTTCTTTCAAGTTCAAAAAATAATAATTTTCTTTTTTCATTCCTAAAAATGAACCCGTTACTTTTATCTCTTCTTCTTCAACAACTTCATCATCTTGATTTTCAATTATTTCCTCATTTGAAAGGTTTTCTTGTTCTTGTGAATTAGCACCTAATTTCATAATAATTTTTGGACAAGAGTTTAGCATTTCCATTGCTAATTTCTCACCAAATTTTTCCATTTGTTTTTCATCAGAAAAATCAAGTTTGTCCTTCTTTGGAACTAAATCAGAATGTTTATTATAACCTACTATCATACATAATCCAAATTCTGTTTCTATTTCTGAATTATTTGATTTAGTCATTAACTTTTTCTTTTCTACACAAGAACAGGTTTCTTCTGCAATTTTTTTCATATAATCTTGAGCATTAACAAATGAAGACATTAAGAATAGAGCAAAATATATTTTTTTCATTTAAAATTTTTAATTTTTATTAATATTAACAATTATCTTGGTTTTTACAAATGTAAATGTATTCTTATCGAATAATTCAGCATCAAAATATTCTACAGAAATTTTATCAGATATTTTTAAAATATCGTCTGTTATTAAATACGAATTTTCAAAATTAGTTAATAAAGCAAACTTATGTGTTTTACCTGAATCTTCTTTTAAATTTATAAAAAAATGTGTTTCTTTTGTTGATCCAGTAAATGTACCATTTACCGTTAAATTAGTATTTTTTATTTCAATTGAATTAGTATCCGCTTGAAATTCATCATTATTTAAATAATTTTCAATTAAATTTTTTCTATAGTCTTCATCTTCTAATGATTTTATTCCTAGATTAATAACATAATCTGGACAAGTTTTTAGCATATATTTAGCAATTTCTTTACCAAATTTTCTGCCTTCACCGTAATTTGATAAAATATTTTTTTTGTTTTCAGGAATAATATTAATATTTGAATTATATGAATCTAATACACATTTACCAAATTCAGTTGCTAGTTTATATACTTCTTCATTCTCTAATTTTATGTTTTTCTTCTTTAAACATTCGCATGATTCGTCTGCAATTATTTGCATAAACTCTTCTTGAGCATTTACCAAAGTTGAAAAAAATAATAAGATAAATATTATTTTCTTCATATTATAAATCTTGGGCATTTGCTATTAATTCTGCAATATCCATTACCTGAACAGAGTCTTCTTTTTCTTTATTTTTGATACCGTCAGTTAGCATGGTATTACAAAACGGACAACCAGCCGCAATAATTTCTGGTTGGGTTTCTAAAGCATCTTCTGTTCTTTCGATGTTGATGTCTTTATTTCCTTTTTCAGGTTCTTTAAACATTTGAGCACCACCTGCTCCACAACATAATCCGTTAGCACGAGAACGTTTCATTTCAACTAATTCAGCGTCTAATTTTTGAATTAAATCTCTTGGTGCTTCATAAATATTATTAGCACGACCTAAATAACATGGATCGTGAAACGTAATTCGTTTTCCTTTAAACTGTCCGCCTTCAATAGTAAGTCTACCCGAATCTAATAATGATTTTAGAAATTCTGTATGATGAACCACTTCGTATTTTCCACCTAATTCTGGATACTCATTTTTAATGGTATTAAAACAATGTGGACAAGCCGTAACGATTTTTTTAACTTCATATGCATTCATGACTTCAATATTCATCATGGCTTGCATTTGAAATAAAAATTCGTTTCCAGCACGTTTTGCAGGATCGCCAGTGCAACTTTCTTCTGTGCCTAAAACCGCAAATGGAACGTTTGCTCTATTTAATATTTTAACAAAAGCTTTGGTTATTTTTTTAGCTCTATCATCAAAACTTCCCGAACAACCTACCCAAAATAAAACTTCAGGTGTTTGTCCTTGTGCCATCATTTCGGCCATTGTAGGTACTATTAAATTTTCTGACATAGTATTGTTATTTTTATAGTAATTTTATAGAGAATTATTCTAAAATATTAATTTTTTAATTCGTCATCAAAAACTTGAATGGTTACATCTTTTTCAATTAAATCTGTAAACTTTCCATTGTATCGGGTTGCTTTAACTAAGTGGTTATCAATCCAATGATAATTTCCACCTCGTGGTTTTCCCATTACCATTCCGTGATATTTAAAACCGTGTTGTAGTAACCAAGCTTCTGTAACGGTTCTATGCTCTTCGGTACGAGATGTAAAAAAGAATATAATATGACCTTCATCATACCATTTGTTTAATGTTTCTAATGCATCTGGATATACATTCGCAGTTGCCATTCTTTCTGGTTCTTCATTAGGAATATCATCACAAACGGTACCGTCAATATCAATAAGGTAATTTTTTATACCTTCTGGTAAAACAGGACTTAAATGTTCCCCGTTTATGATTAAATCTTGTAATTTTCCTTCAATTCCTTCTTTTTTCATGTTAATGTTATAGTTGTTCCATTAATAATTGCTATTACTATTAAAGTTGAATTGTTATTAATTACGCTTCGTTTCTCCAGTTTAGTCTATCTTGTTGATTGTATTGCCATGGTGCACCGTTATTTTCAATATTTGTCATTACGGCATTTAATTCCATTGGTGCAGCACTTTGTTCCATGACCAAATAACGTCTCATATCCATAATTATAGATAATGGACTAATATTGATTGGACATTCTTCTACACAAGCGTTGCAAGACGTACAAGCCCAAAGTTCTTCAGGAGTGATGTAATCATTTAGTAACGATTTATTATCTGGAATAAAAATACCTTTATTGGCGTCAATGTTTTTACCAACTTCTTCTAATCTGTCACGCGTATCCATCATGATTTTACGTGGCGATAATTTTTTACCAGTAGTATTTGCAGGACAAGCAGACGTACAACGTCCACATTCTGTACAGGTATACGCATTTAATAATTGTACCCAATTTAAATCTTGAACATCAGATGCCCCAAATTTAGCAGGAACTGCATCTGGATTTGCAGGAGCAGCAAACGGATCGGCATTTGGATCCATCATTAATTTTACTTCATTTGTAACACTCTCTAAATTATCAAATTTTCCTTTTGCATTAAGATCGGCAAAATAAGTATTTGGAAACGCAAATAAAATATGTAAATGTTTAGAAAAGTATAAATAATTTAAAAATGCAATTACCATTATAAAATGACCCCACCAACCTACTCGTTCTAAAATATGCAAGGTATTTTCACTCATATTGCCAAAAATAGCGGGTCCTAAATGTTGTGAAATAGAAAAATTGAAAGAACCTGTTCCTTCATAATGAGATTTACCTAACGAATACAACACTTCATCTGTTCCGTTCATGGTAAATATACAAGTTACAAGAACAATTTCCATAATTAAAATTAAATTGGCATCTTTTGTTGGCCAACCTAACATTTCTGCTTTATTGAATCGTGGTAATTTTAATAAATTTCTTCTGGATAAAAAGGCTAAAGTAGCCACTAAAGCTAATAAAGATAAGATTTCAATGAAACTTATTAAAAACGTATAAAATCCGCCTAAACCTGATTTAAAAAAACGATGTGTTCCGAAAAGTCCATCTACTATAATTTCTAATAATTCAATTTGAGTGATTATAAATGCAGCATATAAAATAAAGTGCAAAATAGCTGGAATTGGTCTAGAAAACATTTTTTTCTGGCCAAAAGCTATTAATACCATGTTTTTGAAACGTGAAGAAGGGTTTTCTGATCGGTTTATATTTTGACCTAATTTAATATTTCGTATTATTTTTTTTACATTTTTAATAAAAAAACCAACGCCTACGATTAAGACAATTGCGAAAATAATATTTGATAAAAAACTCATAAATTTAGTTTTTAGGTTGTTCTATATTGGGTGCTACACCAGGTGTACTATATGGCTTGTTTTTCTTTCCAAAAACGGATACATTAATATAACGTGTTGGATTTAAACGAACATCCTGAAGCAGTAGTTCTAATTCTTTTGCTGTTCTGGATAGATTGGTATACATGGTATCATCCTTTAATAATTTTCCCATGGAGCCTTTTCCTTGTTCAAGATTAGTCATTATTTGATTAACACTTGCTAAAGTAGTTTCTAGTTTATTGACAGAAGCGGCAAGATCAGCTTTTTCCAAAGTTGTTGTCATTTTATTAATAAAACCTGATGCTTTTTCAAAATTAGTTAATGTAGCATTCAATTTTGAAGTGTTATTCGATACTAAACCATTTATATTTTTAGAAACTTGACTAAATTCGGCCATTGTAATTTCTAAAGAAGCTATGGATGCCTTTAATTTTTGTTGAGTTGTAACGTCTAAAGTTGCATTTAAATTACTAATTAATTTATTTGCATTTTCTAATAAAACTTCAACTTTATCTTTCACAGGGCCAATTTCTTGTGCTAATTTATCTGTTAAACCTAAAGTGTTAGAAGACAACAGATAACTTCCGTTAGTTACTAAATTTTTATCTAAATCATTAGGAACAATAACAATTTCTTTTCCACCTAACGGTGAAGACCCTCTAAGTTCAGCAATGCTAGATTTTGAAATTGGATAGTTAGAGGTAATCGCTAAAACAACTAGAATTTTTTTATTTTCAATAAATGAAAAAGAGGCTACTTTTCCTACTGGAACACCTTTTATTGAAACGACGGAGGAAGGAGTTAGTCCTTCAACTGAATCATAAACAACATACAAAGTAGTACTATTATTGAATATATCTCTACCTTTTAGAAACACGAAACCCCAATAAAATAGTACTATGGATAAAATAACCAAAACAGCAACTTTAATTTCTTTTGTAATTTTCATATGGGTTAACTATACTTTTAACTTTAGATTTGGCAAATTTTTTATAACAAATTAACAAGCAAAACGTTATTAGTAATAAAACACAAAAATAACATTATTTATTTGATTGCCTCGCTTAATTTAATTTTTTTACCATTTTTTATAGGAACAATAAATGAAGAGGAATAGCCTTTCGCTTTTGCTTCTTCTAATAATTGTTTGGCTTTACTGTAGGATGAAGTGCTACCATAAAAATATTTATAAATGGTATTTTCTTTTTCCACCGAAATATTATTTAAACCTTTAAAGTTTTTTGGTGCAGTTTCTAAATTTTTAGCACTTGCCGAAATTTGAATTTTAAAAATAACACCTTCCAAAGACGTAATGCTTTCATTAGATTGCTTCGAATCTGCTTTCTTTGGTTGTTCATTTTTTACAATTGGCTTTTTTGATTCTTCCTTTTTAATTGAAGTAGCAGTTTCGGTTTTAAAAAAATCATCTCGATATTCTAAAATTGCTTTTGATATGGCTTCTGCTAATTTATTTTGTCCGTCTTCTGAATTTAAAAAAGCACCTTCTGGTTTGTTGGATACGAAACCCATTTCAATAAGTACACGTGGCATAATTATTTTTCGCAATACTAAAAATCCTGCTTGTTTTACTCCTCTGTTTTTACTGGTTGTAAATTTCGTGAATGCTTGTTGCACTTTTCCAGCAATATCAATACTTTGTTGGATATTTTCTTCCTGCATAATGGAAATTCCAATTACCGATTCAGGTGATTTTGGATCAAACCCGTCATATTTTATTTTATAATCGCTTTCCAATGTGACTACGGCATTTTCCTTTTTGGCAACTTCTAAATTGGCTGCGTTTCGAGTAACTCCCATAACATAGGTTTCATTCCCTGCTGCAGCTTGATTGTCATTTGCATTACAGTGCATAGAAATAAATAAATGCCCTTTTGATTTATTTGCAATATTTGCTCGTTCATTTAATTCGATGAAAACATCGGTTTTTCGAGTATAAATTACCTCAATATTTGGTTCTTTGGATAGGATTTCGCCTACTTTAAGAACAGTACTAAGAGAAATTTTCTTTTCTATATTACCGTGATAAGTTGCGCCATAATCTTTACCTCCATGTCCAGCATCTAAAACTACTTTAAATTTTTTAGTTTGCCCATAAAATGACATGGATACTAAGCACAAAAAATATAATACTGATTTTTTCATATATGTAAAATTTATTTTTTAATGGTCATATATGGTATCGCCTTTTTAATTATAGGTGTTTGCTTACGCAAACTTGTTGTTAGTAGCGATTTCATAAAGTTAATTTGGTGCGACAATAAATGCGGATGTAAATCCTTTTTGTTTAGCTTCATCTAAAAAAAATTTACAAGCTTCTAAAGTACCTTGTCCATAATAATATTTATAACCTCCATTAGCTTCTACAACAGTAACATTAACTAATCCATTGAAATTTTCTGGAGTTAATTCTAATTTTTTTGTACTAAAACTAATTTGAACTTTGTATGCTGACTCCGCAGGAATAAATGGTTCAGGAGCTGCATCAACTACTTTAGATGTATCCACAACAGTTTCCATAACAGGCAATTCTTCTACAATTACTGGTTCTTTAATTTGTAATACATTTGGAGGTGTATTCGTGCCTCTTACATTATTTTTATATTCAATAATTGAGCGTGCAATAATTTGA